>DASTTJ010000021.1:0-4210 GCA_035760205.1 Steroidobacteraceae bacterium
CGAGGCGTTGTGGCCCGATTTCGACGTGCCGCATTTCGAATCCGCACTTGCTTCATTCGCGGGCCGCGAGCGCCGCTTCGGGCTGACGCGCGAACAAGCGCGCCAGCAGGCAACGGAGGCGGCGCGCCGTGCTTAAAGAGCGCGTCCTCACCGCCCTGGTGCTCGCTGCAGTGTTGCTGGGGGTGATGCTCGGCATGCCGCCCATCGCCACGGTGTGGCTGCTCACGGTGCTGGTGCTGGTGGGCGCGTGGGAGTGGGCGGGGTTCATCGGCAAGAGCACGAAGGGCACTCGCGCGGCCTTTACGGTCGCCATCGCGCTGGCCCTGGTGGCCTGCCTCTATTTCTACACGCGCTCGACTGCCTTCGTGAGCGTCATCGTCACCATCGCGGTAGCGTGGTGGTTCATCGCCTTCCTGTGGCTCTGCCTGGCGCCGGGCCGCGTCACTCCCGTCACGGCGGCCCTGGCCGGGTTCCTGTCGCTCGTGCCGTGCTGGCTCGCGCTCGTGCACGTGACTTTCTCGACGCAGAGCCCGCGCTGGGTGCTGTTCACGCTCGCACTGGTCTGGGCCGGAGACACCGGCGCGTTCTTCGCGGGGCGTTGGTTGGGCCGCGTGCCGTTGGCGCCGCGCGTGTCGCCGAAGAAGACCTGGGAAGGCGCGCTCGGCGGACTGCTGGCCAGCGGCCTGGTCGCCTGGGCTTGCTCAAAGTGGCTGTTCGGCTTCGACGCCTGGCCGTTCGTCATGACCTGCGTTGCAGTGGCGGCGATCTCCATCGTGGGCGACCTCACCGAGAGCATGTTGAAACGCGCCGCGGGTCTCAAGGACAGTGGCACGATGTTCCCCGGGCACGGCGGCATGCTGGATCGCATAGATAGTGTCACCGCCGCGGCGCCGACGCTGGTATTCGCGCTTATTGGCCTCAAGGTCATCGCATGACAAGCGATGGCATCAAAGGCGTCGCCATCCTGGGGTCCACCGGGTCGGTCGGCGAACATACGCTCGATGTGATTGCGCGGCACCCGGATCGGTTCCGGGTCGTGGCGCTCGGCGCGAATCGCAACGTTGAAAAACTTGCCGACCAGTGCTTGCGTTTCCGCGTTCCTTACGCCGCGCTTGCCGACCTCGCCGCCGCGGCGCGCCTCGAAACCGAGCTGCGCGCGCGCAAGGCGCCGACGCAGGTGGTTGGCGGCGCGAATGCCCTGGAAGAAATCGCGGCGCTTGCGGAGGTGGACAGCGTGATGGCGGCCATTGTCGGGGCCGCCGGACTGCGCTCGACGCTGGCTGCCGCACGCGCCGGCAAGCGATTGTTGTTAGCCAACAAAGAGTCGCTGGTGATGGCCGGACCGCTGCTCATGCAGATCGTGCGCGACGCGGGCGCAATTCTCCTGCCCATCGACAGCGAACACAACGCCGTGTTCCAGTGCCTGCCGCCCAACACACGCTGCGGCGAGGCACCGCCGGGCGTGAAACGCATCCTGTTGACTGCCTCCGGCGGCCCCTTCCTCGATGCCGACCGGGCGCGCCTCGACCGCGTGACACCGGATGAGGCGTGCGCGCACCCGAACTGGGTGATGGGCCGGAAGATTTCGGTCGACTCCGCCACGCTCATGAACAAGGGGCTCGAATTCATCGAAGCCTGTCTGCTGTTCGGCGTGCGGCCCGATCAGGTCGAAGTGGTTATCCATCGCGAAAGCATCGTCCATTCGCTGGTCGAATACGTCGACGGTTCGATGCTCGCGCAGTTAGGTGCCCCGGACATGCGGACCCCCATCGCACATGCGTTGGCTTGGCCGGAGCGCGTGACGTCCGGTGTACAATCCCTCGACCTCGTAAAGGTCGGAACGCTGCGTTTCGAGGCGCCCGACTTGCGGCGCTTCCCGGCCCTGGCCCTGGCGAAGGAGGCCGCCCAGGCTGGTGGTCTCCGGCCTGCATCACTTAACGCCGCCAACGAGGTGGCCGTTTCGGCCTTTCTCGACGGTGGATTGAACTTTGCGCGAATTCCGGCAGTCATTGAATCGGTAATGGCAACCACATCGGGTGGCGAAATCCGCGATCTGGACGATGTGCTGGCGGCCGACGCTGAAGCACGGGAACGCGCTTCCTCATTTATCCGGCCTCGCGCCGTGCACGCTTAAGGCCTGGGGCACTCGATGGAGATCGGCTGGAACATTCTCTGGTTCATCGTGGGCGTCAGCCTGCTGGTCACCGTGCACGAATTCGGGCACTTCTGGGTGGCCCGCAAGCTTGGGTTCAAAGTGCTGCGCTTCTCGGTGGGTTTCGGCAAGCCGCTTTACACGCGCGTCGGTGCCGCGCCCGATCACACGGAATTCGTCATCGCCGCGCTGCCGCTGGGCGGATACGTGCGCATGCTCGACGAGCGTGACGGCGAGGTCACGCCGGAAGACCGGCCGCGTGCGTTCACCAGCAAGCCGCCGTGGCAGCGCATCCTCGTCATGCTGGCGGGCCCCGCGGCGAACATCCTGTTTGCCGTTCTCATTCTGTGGGGAATCTACTGGGTCAATGGCGTCCCGCACGTGAAGGCCGTGGTCGACGAAGTGGTCGCCGGCAAACCATTTGACGCTGCGGGGCTTCGCAATGGCGACGAGCTGCGCAGCATCGACGGCGACGAGCTCTTCGACCAGAGCGACGCCTTGATCGGGTTGTTAGACGCCGTCAGTGACGATGGCGAGGCGGTCATGGTCGTGCGCGACAGCAACGGCCGGGAACGCAGCGTCACGCTGACGATTCCCGACGCGGACGCGCGCTACAAACTCACCGAGCGCAATCAGCTCTTTACGGGGCTCGGCTTTCAGTTCTGGGAGCCGTCGATCCCGGCGGTCCTCGGCGTGGTCGAGCCCGAAGGTCCCGCCGGCAAGGCGGGCCTTGCACCGGGTGACGAAATCAAGGCGGTCGACGGAACTGCCGTGCGCAACTTCAACCAGCTCGCCGATTACATCCGCGCGCGGCCGGCCACTGAAGTCGAACTCACGGTGCGTCGCGACGACAGCGACTTCGTGCGGCGCGTGACCACCACGCGTGAAGTGGTCAACGGCAGCGCCGTCGGGCGCCTGCACATCGGCTCAGCGCAGGTGGAAGTGACGTATCCGCCGTCCATGCGCACAGTGTCGCGTCCGGGGCCAATCGACGCGCTCGGCTATTCCGTCGGCAAGGCGTGGCAAATGACCGCGGCCCAGGCGAAATTCTTCGTACGCATGCTCACCGGTGATGTGTCGTGGCGCGGAACTTCCGGACCCATCGGCATTGCTTCGTATATTGGCGATGCCGCCCATGCAGGCTTCGTCAGCTTTCTGTTGATGATGGTGCTGTTGTCGCTGTCGCTGGGTTTCCTCAATCTGTTGCCCATCCCGATCCTCGACGGTGGCCAGATCGTGTTCCAGCTGGCGGAGTGGGCGAAAGGGCGCCCGCTCTCCGATCGCACCTATATGGTGGGCCAGCAGGCCGGGCTGCTGTTGATCGTGTTGCTCATGGGAGTGGCGCTGTTCAATGATCTGTCGCCTTACTTCGGCGTGTAACTCATAAAACGAATTCTTCAGGGGACTGACTTGACCATACGGTTCGCGACTCTTTGTGCCGCCAGTGCGATTGTGCTGGCAGCTCCGCTGCATGCCCAGGAAGGGCCGGCGTTCACTGTGGGCGACATCCGCGTCGAGGGTCTGCAGCGCGTCACCGAAGGTACCGTCTACAACTATCTACCGATCAACATCGGCGACAACCTGTCGGCGCAGCGCATCCGCGAGGCGGTGCGCGCGCTGTACGACACCGGCTTTTTCCGCGACGTGGAATTGCGCCGCGAAGGCAGCACGCTGATCGTCGTGGTCAACGAGCGCCCGACCATCGAAAGCTTCGAACTCAAGGGCAACAAGGACATCAAGACCGAGGACCTCGGCAAGTCACTGCGCAACGTGGGCCTTGCGCAGGGCAAGACCTTTGACCGCTCGGTGCTCGAGGACGTTAAGTCGTTCCTGCAGGACCAGTACGGCGCACGCGGCAAGTACGCGGCGCGCATCGATACCACCGTCGAGGAAGTCCCGGGCAACAGGGTCAGGATCAAGATCGACATTGTCGAAGGCAAGCGCGCCAAGATCCGCCAGATCAACATCGTGGGCAATCACACGTTCCCCGAGAAGGATATTCTCGACGCGTTCGAGCTCAAGACGCCAAACCTGCTGTCGTTCTACAAGCAGGATGAC
>DASTTJ010000022.1:0-5170 GCA_035760205.1 Steroidobacteraceae bacterium
TCCTTGCGCGCCAGCTCGATGAAGAGCTGGCCGATCAGGTTGCCGATGCCGCGCGAACCCGAGTGCAACATCGCCCACACGGTCTGCTCCGTGTCCAGGCAGACCTCGATGAAGTGGTTGCCTCCCCCTAACGTTCCCAACTGCTTCTGCGGATGCTTCGGCTTGAGCTTCGGTTGTTTCGCCGTGATCGCGTCACACCGTTCGCTCAGGGCCCGCCACCGCGTGATGACGGAATCCGGCGTCACGCCCCATGAACCCTTGTGGGCCCGTCCACGTACCGTCACCGAGCCGTGCGGCACCGCACGCTCGATGCGCGTACGCAGCGCGGACAACGATTCCGGCAGGTCGCCCGCCTTGAGCGAAGTCTGCACGGCCATCATGCCGCAGCCGATGTCGACGCCGACCGCGGCCGGAATGATCGCGCCCTGCGTCGCGATCACCGAGCCCACCGTCGCGCCCTTGCCCACGTGCACGTCCGGCATCACGGCCAGGTGCGAGTGGACGAAGGGCATACGCGCGATGTTCTCGAGCTGCGTCTTCGCCTGCTCGTCCACCGGCACGCCGCGCGTCCACATCTTCACGTGGCGCCCGCCCTCGACATTCATCGTTTCGTACTGCTTCTCCATTTTCTTCACTCTATGACAACTTGGGGACCATGTTCTTCAACACACCTTCGAGGCCGTCGTAGACCGTCAGCGAACCGATCTTCTCCGTCACCTTCTCCAGTGTCTCCAATTCCTTCAGACGCATGAGCGTCGGGTTCTCTTCCATGAGCCGCGCGGTGTTCAGCAACGAACGGGTCGCCGCCGTTTCCTCGCGACGGCGGATCAGGTTGGCCTGCGCCACCTTTTCCGCCTCGACCACCTGGTTGAGGATGGTCTTCATCTCGCCCGGCAGGATCACGTCTTTCACACCCACCGAACGCACCGCGAGCCCGCGGGTCTCGAGCTTGGCGGCCGACACGTTCACCTCGCGGTCGAGTGCGCCCTTGTCGCCTAACAATTCGTCCAGCGTGCGCGTACCCACTGCCTCACGCAGCGCGAACTGCAGTTCCTTGTAGACGTAGTCCACGAAGTTGCTGATCGTCGCACGCGCCTTCACTGCGTCCGTCACCTGCCACAGCGCCGTCAGGTTGACGCGCAGGCTCACCTTGTCGCGAGTCAGGATTTCCTGGCCCGACACTTCCATGGTCTGCAAACGCAGATCCACGAGTTCCATGCGCAGCACACGCTGGTAATTCCAGTACGCCGACAAGCCCGGCTTCAACACGTCGCGCAGCTCGCCATCCACGATCAGAAGTCCCACGGATGTATCCGGGACTTCAACCGTGCTGATGGCATCGCTCGCGCCCGCCACGCCCTTTGCGCGCGTCAGCACGCGCGCCGTGTTCGCGTCCAGCGCGTATTCGTTCGCGATGTCGCGCACTTCCACGCGCACCTTCACGGGACCGCGCCAGTACAACTGACGCGTGCCCGGCGACAGAACGCCGGTCAGACGGTCGTTCTTGTAGACGAGGCCCACCTCGCGGTCACCCAGCTCCACGATCTGCGCGTGCGATTCCAGCAAGTCGCGCGCCTCCGCCAACAGCACGTCCGCTCGCGGCAACGCGAGCTCGGGCACCGTGACGTCATACACCTGCACCGTCAGGCGCCGCAGGGGATCCCACAGCCAGTACACGCCACGAGTGAACACACGCTCGAGACTGCGCTCGCGGAACACCAGCGCACGTTCGTACTGCGCCACTGACAATCGCTTCAAACCCAACATCTTCGTTCTCCTTTCTTCCGCCCACCGCCGCGGCCCCATTGCCGCGGCGGCATCCAATAGATCGGGGTGATACCCACACCCCCGGCGCGGTCCGCGCGCTGCGCGGGGCCGTCCGTGCGTTCGGCGCCTGCGGGATCGCGCCAACCCACGCGCGCATTCCCGCAGGGCGTCCTGCGCTTCGAGCCCCGCGCACGTCACGCGGCTCAGGGCGCCGGGCATGCCGTGATCCGCCGTTCACCGGCTTGGGATCACCAGGTCACCTCGCTGCGGGGCTTGCCCCCGCCTCAACTTCCACTAGCAGCGAACCAGTTCACAGCTGGTTACAAGCGCGGGATTCGAACCCGCGACAAACGGAGTTCAACCGTTGCTCTACCCGTCTGAGCTAGCTTGTGGTGGCTATCGCCCCGTCTCTTCGCGGTACGCGCCACCACGACTGCTGCCAGGTGAAAGCGCGCCAGCCGGTGGTTAGACACCGGACCGCTGCGGAAAAACGCGGACAAAGACCTCCTGACGAGGTGTCGCTTTCGCCACACCCCGAATCCTCGAACAACTTTGCGACGCCAAAAGCGACGAAGCCCCGATCAGCAGCAGCTGACCGGGGCCTCGTGAGAGTCCTTGTGGAGAGCTGCCTGAATGCCGCTCTCCGTAAATCTTGAGAGCTAACGCATCAGAACGTCTGGTTCACCTGCATCGCGGAGCGCGCACGCGGGCTGGCCTTGCCGGATCGCGAGCAGCGACGGCAAAGCCCGCGAGGTCAGCGCTCTGCGGGCAAACGAATTTAGGTAGTTAGGATGCATAGGGGCGCGCATTCTAGGCATGAAACGCGCGGTGTCAAGCGGAAAATGGGGCGCTGCCTTTCGGCGAGCGATCGAGCGACCTTCGCCCCGCAGGTGCGGCCCCTTTTGCCAGGAAATGGGGAGTGTCCCCATTTAGCCGAAGTTGATCTTGGCTTCCAGGTTCGAACGTGAATCGGCGTTCAGCAGCGCTTCCTCGAGTTCGATGCGGTTCTGCTTGTAGAGGTTCAGCAACGCCACGTCGAAGCTCTGCACGCCGCGTTCGGAGCTGGCGACGATGGCTTCCTTGATCGCGCTCACGTCGCCCTTCTTCACCAGTTCGCTGATGTAGGGCGTGTTGAGCATGACCTCGATGGCCGCCATGCGCTTGCCTTCCTTGGTCACGACCAGGCGCTGCGAGCAGATGGCGCGCAGGTATTGCGACAGATCGAGGAAGATCTGCTTGTGCTGATCCTGCGGAAACATGTTGATGATGCGGTCCATCGTTTCCGCGCTGTTGTTCGCATGCAGCGTGGATAGAACCAGGTGGCCCGTACCGGAAAGGGTGATGGCAGCCTCCATCGTCTCCTTGTCGCGGATTTCACCGATGAGGATGACGTCGGGAGCGGCGCGCATCACGCCACGCAGCGCCCGCGCGAACGACTTCGTGTCGAGGCCCACTTCGCGCTGGTTGACGATCGAGCGTTTGTTGGTGTGCAGGAATTCGATCGGGTCCTCGATGGTCACGATGTGATCCGACGAGGTTTCGTTGCGATGATTGATCATCGCCGCGATGGAGGTGGACTTGCCCGAACCCGTGGCGCCCACCATCAGGATGAGCCCACGCTTCATCATGATGAGGTCCTTGAACATGTCGGGCAGGCCCAGCTGGTCGAGCTTTGGCATGTCGGCGCTGATGTAGCGCAGCACCATGGCCGGGTAACCACGCTGGTAGAACACGTTCACACGGAAGCGGCCCAGGCCGGGCTCGGAGATCGCGAAGTCGATTTCCAGTTCGCGCTTGAAGCTTTCGAGCTGGTCGGGCGTCATGAGGCCGTAGGCCGCCTGGCGCACGGTTTCCGGCGTCAGGACCTGCTTGTTGATGGGCAGGATTGCGCCTTCGATTTTGACTTTTATGGGCGAGTTCGACGTGAAGAACAGGTCGGACGCCTTGCGCTCGACCATGAGCTTGAACAGGGGCCGGGTGTTGAGCACCATCGGCGCGCCGTCTTTCGGTTCCTTGACCTCAATGGTTTCAACGAACTTTTCGTTCACGACTGGCATATCCACCCTGCTGGTTTGCTACGTCGGTAGCTAGAACGACCGACCCTGTTGTTCTTCATCGACCATGGACAGCGTGCCGCCGTCGTCGAGGTTCTTCACCTCGCGCTTGCTCTCGAGCTTGATGCGCAGGCGCAGCTCGTTCTTGGAGTCGGCGTTGCGCAGCGCGTCTTCGTAAGAAATGAAGCCCTGCTCGTACAGGTCGTACAGCGCCTGGTCAAAGGTCTTCATGCCCACGCGGTTGGAGCGCGACATGACGTCCTTGATCTCCTGAACCTTGCCTTTGAAGATCAGGTCCTGGATCAGCGGCGAATTCAGCATGATTTCCATCGCGGCAATTCGGCCGGCGCCCGCCTCGCGCGGAACCAGCCGCTGCGACACCAGCGCGCGGATGTTCAGCGACAGATCCATCAGCAATTGTTCGCGGCGCTCGTCGGGGAAGAAGTTGATGATGCGGTCGAGCGCCTGGTTTGAGCTGTTGGCGTGCAGGGTCGCCAGCACCAGGTGGCCGGTTTCTGCGAACTGAATGCCGTATTCCATGGTCTCGCGGTCGCGGATTTCGCCGATCAGGATCACGTCCGGCGCCTGCCGCAGGGTGTTCTTGAGCGCGGTGTGCCAGTTGTCCGTGTCCACACCCACTTCGCGATGCGTGATCACGCAGCCTTTGTGCTGGTGCACGTACTCCACCGGGTCTTCGATGGTGACGATGTGGCCGCGGGTTTTTTCATTGCGGTAACCGACCATCGCGGCGAGCGACGTCGACTTGCCCGAGCCGGTGCCGCCCACCAGGATTACGAGGCCGCGCTTGGACAGCACGACCTCCTTGAGCACGGGCGGCAACTCGAGTTCTTCGAGGGTGGGTATTTTGGAGTTGATGAGACGGATGACACAGCCGGTATGGCCCTGCTGCACGAAGGTGTTCACGCGGAAGCGGCCGATGCCCGGCGGCGCGATCGCGAAATTACATTCCTTGGTGGCGTCGAATTCCTTGGTCTGCCGGTCGTTCATGATGGAACGCACCAGGACCGCCGATTGTTCGCCGGTCAGCGCGCGCTCGGACTGCGGCCGCACTTCACCGTCGATCTTGATCGCGGGCGGGAAACCCGCCGTGATGAACAGGTCGGAGGCCTTCTTGTCGACGACGCGACGAAGAAGATCCTGCATGAGCTTGATACCTTGTTCTCTGTCCATGGTTCAGCTCCTTACAGAGCATCCTTACTGGTAGCTTTGTAACGAGCCTCTTCCTTGCTCACGACACCCTTCGCAACGAGGTCGGTGAGGCACTGGTCGAGCGTCTGCATGCCGACCGCGCCGCCGGTCTGGATGGCGGAGAACATCTGGGCGATCTT
>DASTTJ010000023.1:0-8105 GCA_035760205.1 Steroidobacteraceae bacterium
CCGTCGCCGTGTTGTTCGAGGTCACCAGTTCGTAACTGGGCGTGCTCACGGTCACGGTGTTGGTCACCGAGGCGGCGGCGGCCTGGGCCACGTTCACCACCAGTGACAGCGGCGGTAGAGAGGCGCCGGCATCGAGCGTGGGCGCATGCGTGCAGGTGACGACCTGGCCAGCGGCGCCGCAGCTCCAGCCCGTGCCGCTCGATGAGTTGTAGGTAAGTCCCGGGGGCAATGTGTCCGTCACGGTAACGGTGTTGTCCTCGCGCTCCATTCCGGCCGCGTTCGACACGGTGATGATGTACGTGCCGGTGCCGCCGGCGACGAACGTGCCGGTATGCGTCTTGGTCACGCTGAGGTCGACGGCCGGGTCCGACGTGGCGCTCACGATCTGCGCCATGAGCAGCACCAGATCCGCACCGGCCGAGTAGGTAGTCGTGCCGCTGGTCTGGCCTGGCGACAACAACGCGCTGATATCGTACTGGTCGACGTCGATGCCGTAGCTGGTGGAAATGCCCTGCGTGTTGATGGTGCCGTCGAACTGCTGGATCGTGGGGACGCTGCCAGTCACGTTGATGCCGTCATCCAGCAGGCTGCCGTTGTAGCGCAGCGCCTCATCGATGCCGTTCATCTGATCGGAATTGGCCGGGTCGCCTTCGAGCGTGAACACCGAGATGCGGCCGTCGATGTTGGCTGGCGGGACGCGGAAGCCGTCGGGATTCAGGATCACCTGGCTGCCGCGGAATGAGGCCAGGCCGTCGTAGAGGTTGATGGCCCGCAACCGCTCGGTGGGCGATTCGTAGATGACGATGAGACTCCAGCCGCTAACTACCGCGCTGACGTCGCAATGTGGCGAGCCGGTGACCACCGTGAGTCCGCCGAAGGTGTAACTGCCGTTGCCGGAGACCAGTGAAGTCACATTGGCGAAGCCGCCGAAGTACGGCAGGCTTGGGTTGACGCCAGTGTAAGTCGCCGAGAAAGTTCGCGACGCCGTGACGGGACTTCCATTGAGCGTGACGGAAGTGTCAGCCGTGCCGCCGGATCCACCCCAGTAAAGGTAGGCATCGCGGATCGTGGTGCCGAGTGGGATGCCGGAGAGCGCCGTGGTGCTCGTGGCGTTGACGTTGCAGGTATTGGTAGCGCTGTTGCGCAGCGAGCCGCCGGTCGTGACGAAGTTGATGTTGCCGGTGTCGCGGACGAAACGCGTGATGGCCTGCGCCTGAACGGCGTTCCCGGCGATCAACATCAACAATGCGAAAAGACACCCGCGGCTTTTGCGGCCGCGGATGCCGTGACCGAACGGCAACCTCATGCGCCCAATTCTGGCAGTCCGGGTGTCGGCCCGGCGGACACAGCTCTCATAATGCGGGCGCCCGTAAGTCCCGGATTGAGAACGACTTCACACCCGCCAGTCGGCCGCAAACCCCTGCGCGTCAGACCGGCGCCAAGGGCGCGACGAGCAGCACCGGACCGGTCGGGGCGCCGGTCGGTGAGCCGCCCTCGGGCTCGAGACTGACGGCGATCTGCTTCGAGCCGCCGAGCGCCGAGCGCTGCGCCGCGGTGAGCACGCGATGGTGGTCGCCCGTGTGCGGCATCAGGCCCAGAGACACTGGACTGCCACCGTCTTCGGGCAGCGCCCACAGTTCGTGCGCCTTCCCGGACGGCAGGTCGTGAACCACGTCCACGTGCAGGGCGAGCTCCTGGTTGTCGCCGAGGATCTCGACGCGCCAGTAGATAGTCTGCGGGTCGGCCTGCAGGAAGGAACGCTGCGTCGAGGCGAGCTGCTGCACGACTGGCGGAACTTCGGTTCCTGGCCGCGTGAGGAACACGCCGGCCGTGACGAAGAAGGCCAGCGAGGCGGCGACGGCCAGCCAGCGCAAGGCCGGTTGACGATACCCCTTGCGCAGTTCGAGCCTGCTTTCGATGCCGTGCCAGACCGTGGCGGGTGGCGTAACCGGTTCGAGGCGCGGTTCCAGGCCCGCGAGCCTTTCTTCCCAAGCATTCACGAGAGCTCCGACTTGCGGAGACACGAACCAGCGCTCGAAGCGCCGGCGCGTGCGGCCACGCAGTGTGCCGAGTACGTATTCCGCTGCCAGGCGGTCCACCAGATCGCGATTGGCGCTCTTCACGTCGCCTGCCTCCCGGAAGACAGACATTCCTTGAGCTCGAGCAGGCCGCGGCGGATCCAGCTCTTGACGCTGCCCAGCGGGTTCGTGGTGAGCCGGGCTATCTCATCGTGCGATCGGCCATCGACGAACGCGAGTGTGAGGCAGGCGCGGGTCTTTTCGTTGAGCTGCCCGATGCAATGGTCGAAGTTGTTAGGCTTTTCGAGACCGCCGGCATCCACGGTGGATTCATCGGCAATTTCGGCGATGGCGTCGTCCGTGACCAGCGTCATTCGCTCGCGGCGCATGAGATCGATTGCGCAGTAACGCGCGATGGTCACCATCCAGGCGAGCGCGCGGCCTCGATGTGCTTCGAATTGCGCGGCCCGTTGCCAGATGCGCACGTAGACGTCCTGCAATACTTCTTCGGCCACCGAACGCCGCCGCAGCATGCGCAGGAGGCGAGCAAACAGGATGGGCGAGGTCTTGTCATACAACACGCGGAAAGCCGCCGCGTCCTGCGCTGCGCAACGCTGCAGGAGCTGTGCGAGCTCGATATCCAGCGGCAGGTTATCGGTCCGGTTCATGCTGGGTTCTACGTGCTTGATTTGACGCTGGATGCGGTGCCTGGAAACTCTAGCACGCCACTGGACATATACCGGACAATGCCGGCCCCCATGCCTTCAAGCCGTGCCGCTCTGACATTCGTCCTGCTGTCTGTGTTCATCGACAGTCTGGGCTTCGGAATCATCATTCCCTCGCTGCCGGCGGTGATCATGGAGCTCACCGGCGAGCCGGTGAGCACCGCTGCTGGCTGGAGCGGCTATCTGATGGCGGTGTACGCGCTGCTGCAGTTTTTCATGGCGCCGGTGTTTGGAAACATGAGCGATCGCTTCGGCCGCCGCCCGATCCTGCTGGCCTCGCTGTTCGCGTTCGGAGTGGACTTCCTGCTGACGGGTCTCGCCACCTCCATGACATGGCTGTTCATCGGCCGTGCGTTCGCTGGCGTGTTCGGTGCGTCATTCGCCACGGCGGGTGCGTATATCGGCGACATCAGCAATGACGGGAATCGCGCGAAGCACTTCGGGTTTATCGGCGCAGCCTGGGGTTTTGGTTTCACATTGGGACCGGTCATCGGCGGATTCGTGGCCGAAGAGTTAGGCCCCCGCGCGCCGTTTTTTGCTGCGGCTGCGCTGGCGCTGGCCAACGTCGCGTTTGGCCTGTTCGCCCTGCCGGAGTCGCTCCCCGTCGAACGGCGCCGCAAGTTCGAGTGGGCGCGCGCCAATCCGTTTGGCGCGTTCAAGAGTCTCACTCATCTGCCCATGGTCGCGGGGCTGCTGTTCGCCGTGTTCCTGTATCAGGTGGCGCACGATTCATTGCCCGCGGTATGGATGTTCTACACGCAGCACAAGTTCGGTTGGGGACCCGCGGAGATGGGATGGTCGCTGACCTTCGTCGGCGCAATGACGGTGATCGTCATGGGGGGATTGACGGGCTACGCCGTGCCGCGCCTTGGCGAGCGCCGGGCGATCTTCTTCGGCTTCCTATTGATGACCGTCGGCTTCGTCGGCTACGCGCTCGTGCCGCAGGGCTGGATGATCTATCCGGCGATCGTGATCGGGTCGCTCGGTGGCATCGCGAATCCTGCCGTGCAGAGCGTGATGTCGAAGCAGGCCGGACCGTCGGCGCAGGGAGAGTTGCAGGGTGCGGTAGCAAGTCTTGCAAGCATCGCCGCCATCATCTCGCCCATCTTCATGACGCAGCTGTTTGGCTATTTCTCGTCGCCGGCGGCGCCGGTTCAACTGCCCGGTGCACCGTACCTGGTGGCGGGAGTGCTCGTATTCTGCTGCGTGCTGATTGCGCTGCGCACAGTCCCGGGTGGTGCCGGGCACCACCCGGGAGCCGGCACCACCCCGGAACCACCTACATCGCAAGCGCCTTCGGCCACAGCCACCCGAACACCCCGGCCGCCAGGCACGCGTAGATCAGGCCGTCGAACATGAGCTTGAACGTGGTGCTCCACGCGCGCCGGTACCAGATGGACTGCGGCAACTGCGCAAACGCGAACCCCATGAACGCGGTGGCGCCGATGAACCGGAACACGTCGTAGTAATGCGCGCCGGGTGCCAGCGCGTGGCTCGACACGTACGCGGCGAACACCAGCACCAGCAACTGGAACAGGAACCAGAAGGTCAGGCTGGCGGCCATGCCGCCCTCGCCCGGCGGCATCACGGTGATGATCCACTTGGGGCCCTGGCGCAGCTTCTCTTTGAATTCCTCCGTTCCCATTTCCTTCATGCTCTTGCATCGCGGCAGCATGTAGTCGCCGGGCGGCACGTTGAGTGCGCCGATCGCGGCGCGTGCCTTTTCTTCATCCGGCAATTGCGGATATTCGTTCTTGTGCCACAGCGGCGTCATGTGAATGACGGAACTGGCGATGAAACAGACGACGGCGCCTAACACGATGGGCAGCCACAGCGCGCTCAACTCGGTCATGAGTATCTCCCCGGAACTTGTTATCGAACGCCGCGCATTCTGCAACCGTTCGCCCCGGTCAACAACCGCTTGCGGCCGCGGTGAACGTGCGGCCACACTGCTTCCCATGCTCCTGGCTCGTGCCCTATTGTCGTGGACCCTCCTCGCCGCCTCTTTTGGCGTGCAGGCCGGGGGCGCGGCCCAGTTACAGCGAGAGCTCATCGATGCGCAGGTGGCGCGTTTTGCCGACCAGGCCCGGGACCAGGGTGAGACAACCGGCCGCGTGTTCTTCCTCGGATTCGCCGGCTACGGCGAGGAGCGCGTGTTCGCCGAAGAGATCAAGCTGGCCGCGCAGCGAGTCGGTGAGAAATACGGCTCTTCGATGCGCTCGGTGCTGCTGATCAACGACCGGCGCGACCTGGCAAGCTGGCCGCTGGCCTCGCCGTCCTCGTTGCGTTATTCGCTCAAGGCGCTCGCGCGCGTCATGAATCCTGACGAGGACGTCTTGTTTCTTGCGCTGTCATCGCACGGCTCGCCGGATGCAACCCTCGACGTGTCCAACACGGGCATGACGCCGGAGGTGCTCAGCGCCGGCATGCTCGCCGGACTGCTGGCGGAATCCGCCATCCGCTGGAAGGTCGTCGTGGTCTCGGCATGTTACTCCGGCACTTTCGTCAAACCACTGGCCGACGAGCACACCATCGTCATCACTGCCGCGGCGAAGAACCGCCCATCGTTCGGCTGCTCCGATCAGCGCGACCTGACCTATTTCGGCGAAGCGTTCTATCGCGACGCGATGCCCGACGCTACCTACCTGCGCGCGGCCTTCGAGGCGGCGCGCAAGGAGATTGCGGTGCGCGAGAAAGACGAGGAAGTGAAACCTTCGAAGCCGCAGGCTTCATTCGGGCCGCTCATGGAAGAGAAGCTGCGGGGTATCGAAGGCGCTCTTTCGCCGCCGCACCCTCTGCCGCATCAGGGCCGGTAGCTGCTGAACACGTAGTCCTGCGCTCGTTTTGCCTGGTGACACGCGAAGCAGGCGGTAGCGGCGCTGGCTCCCACGGCTCGCTGAGTCTGACTATCGCCCGCGAAGCCTTCGAAACCCCAACCGCCCGTGGCAGCGAACTTCTTCGCGTCGCGGTGCATGACGCCCACCACTTTGCGCGCACCTTCGGTCACCGCATGGTCCTTCGCGACCGCCTCGAGCAGGTCGAACACGATGACGGCGCCGTCCGGGAATTTGCCGCTGCGATAACCCTGCAGTGCCGGATCGTTGGCGTACAGATGATGAATGCCGCCGAATGTGGCATGCAGCGCGTGGCCGGGCTCGATCACCATCGACTTCACGTGCGTCCAGTCGCGGTAGTTAGCGGGATACGGGACATCTGCAGGGGTTGCGGCAGCCACCGCGGCAGCCGCAGTGAGCGTAAGGACGACGAGGGGCAGTTTCATGCGTGGACTCCGATATGATGCCTGGCGATCGAGGGTATTCAGGACGCGCCCCGCGCGTAAGTCCGCACCAAACGGTGAGTGGGTTACTTTTCGGTGTAGATAGATGAAAACCAAGGCAAAGAAAAATCCGTGCGCGGCGTTCAGTGCTGCCCGCATGGTCGAGGACATCGTCGGCTGCAAGTGGTCGCTGACGGTGCTGGGCCTGATCGCCGACGGCGTTCAGCGGCCCGGCGCCATGCAGCGGCGCGTTCCCGGCCTCACCGCCAAGGTGCTCAACGAACGGCTGCGCAAGCTTCTGCGGTTCGGGATCATCGAGCGGCAGATCTACGCTGAGGTGCCGCCGCGCGTGGAGTATCGGCTCACGACATTCGGGCGGCGCTTCGATGGTGTGTTGAAGGAAATCGCGGCGCTGGACGCACACTCGGCGGCTTGAGAACCGCAAATGCGCAAATGGGGACATCCCTCATTTCGTTGTAACAAACGAGTAAACGCCGCAACCTCGGATAAGGCTGGCGTTTGTTACAACGAAATGAGGGATGTCCCCATTACGGGAGTTCGGTGGCGCCCATGAGCCAGCGGTCGCACTCGCGCGCGGCTCCGCGGCCCTCGTTGATGGCCCACACCACGAGGCTCTGGCCACGGCGCGCGTCGCCAGCGGCGAATATGCCCGGCACGCTGGTGCCGTATTTGCCGTACTCGGCTTTCACGTTGCTGCGCGCATCGGTGTCCACCTTCAGGTCCTTGAGCAACGATTGCTCGGGGCCCAGGAATCCCATGGCCAGCAACGCCAGCTGCGCGGGGTGTTCCTTCTCGCTGCCGGGCTGCTCGACGGGGATGAACTGACCGTTGTCGTTCTTCTCCCAGCGGATGTTCACGGTGACGATGGCGGCAAGATTACCGGCGCCATCGTCCTTGAACTTCTTGACGGTGGTCAGGTAGACGCGCGGATCGGAACCGAAACGAGCGGCGGCTTCTTCCTGGCCGTAATCCATCTTGTAGACCTTGGGCCATTCCGGCCACGGATTGTCCGCGGCGCGATCCATCGGCGGCATGGCCATGATTTCAATCTGCGTGATGGACTTGCATCCGTGCCGCATCGAGGTGCCGACGCAATCCGTACCGGTGTCGCCACCGCCTAACACGATGACGTCCTTGCCCGCAGCCGAGATCGGCGTTGCGTCCGGCGCGCCCTGGAGCACTGCTTGCGTACTCACCGTCAGGAAATCCATGGCGAAGTGCACGCCCTTCAGATTGCGTCCGTCGACGGGCAGATCGCGCGGCAGCGTGGCGCCAGTGCAGATCACCGTGGCGTCGAAGTCCTTCATGAGCAGTTCTGCTTCGACGTTTTCGCCGACAGTCGCGTTGCAGAGGAACTTGATGCCTTCCTTCTCCAGCAGCGAAATGCGGCGCGCGACCACTTCGCGCTTGTCGAGCTTCATGTTCGGGATGCCGTAGGTGAGCAGACCGCCAGGGCGATCAGCACGCTCGAGCACGGTCACCGAGTGGCCGGCCTTGTTGAGCTGCGCGGCCGCCGCGAGCCCTGCGGGCCCGGAGCCGATGACCGCAACCTTCTTGCCGGTACGCGTCGTTGGCGGCTCGGCGACGATCCAGCCTTCTTCGAATCCTCTGTCGACGATGGCGTTTTCGATGTTCTTGATGGTGACTGGCGGCTCATTGATGCCGAGGACGCACGAGCCTTCGCACGGCGCCGGGCACACGCGGCCGGTGAACTCCGGGAAGTTGTTGGTGCGATGCAGGCGATCGAGCGCTTCGCGCCACAGCCCGCGGAACACCAGGTCGTTCCACTCGGGAATGAGATTGTTCACCGGGCAGCCCGAAGCCATTCCGGAGATCAGCTTGCCCGTGTGGCAGAACGGCACACCGCAGTCCATGCAACGCGCGCCCTGCTGGCGCAGGCGCTTGTCGTCCATGTGGTGGTGGAACTCGTTCCAGTCACGCACGCGCTCGGCGGGCGAACGGTCCACCGGCAGCTCGCGCAGATACTCGATAAATCCAGTTGGCTTGCCCATCTAGCTGGTTCTTCTTCTCTTAGTTTCCGCCGACGCGCGACAGATCACGCGC
>DASTTJ010000024.1:0-6171 GCA_035760205.1 Steroidobacteraceae bacterium
AGCCGGAGTTGAAGGGAAAGCAAGGCAGTTCGGCCAAGTATTCTCTCAACTACGGCTTTTGGTGCCCGGCACCACCCACTCGGCACCTACCTCTCCACAAACTCCGCGGGCTTGGCGGAGCCGTCGCCAAAGAAGAACTTCTCCATCTCGAACTCCAGGCGCTTGCGATGCGCGGGTTCGATCGGCGTCAGTCGGTACTCGTTGATCAGCATCACCTGATGCTTCACCCATTGTTGCCACGCCTCCTTCGAGACGTTTTCGAAGATCCGCTTGCCGAGCTCGCCCGGATACGGCGGCCGGTCGAGCCCCGGCGCCTCTTTCTTCAACAGAACGCAGTTCACCATCCGGCTCATGATTCGTTTCTCTCTAACAAGGTTTCGAGCAGCGTCCTGATGGGCGCGGGCAACCCGACTCTCGCGGGGCGTGTGAGGTCATACCACAGCGTTGCACCGTCGCGCACGCGCGCCTCGCCGCGGCATTTGGCGACCACGGGCGTGATCACCAGATCGAAGTGCGTGAAGCTATGCGCAATATCGGCCAACGGCGCTCGCGCCAGTTTCGCGCTCGGAAGCGTGGAGGCCGCGTACAACTCCGCCTCATCGCGATGTTCGAACTCGGGCAGGCACCACAGGCCGCCCCAGATACCGCTCGGAGGTCGCTGCACCAGCAACACTTCGGTGGCTCGCCGCGCCACCAGCATGACCGCGCGCCTCTGTTTGCGCGCGGCACGCTTGCGCTTCGCGGCTGGCAGCTGGCCCTGCCTGCCTTGTTTGCGCGCCCGGCAATCGAGAGTGAGCGGGCAGTTTTCGCAACGCGGTTTGCCGCGGGTGCACAGCGTGGCTCCGAGATCCATGATGGCCTGCGTGTACACTGCGGCGTTTTCCGCGGGCGTGTTGTCGTCGGCCAAACGCCAGAGCTTTTCGAGCGTGGTGTTTTCATCGGGCGCGCCGTCAATGGCGTAGAAGCGGGTCAACACGCGCTTCACGTTGCCATCGAGAATAGGGTGACGGCTGCCAGCGGAGATCGCAAGAATGGCGCCGGCCGTCGATCGTCCGATTCCCGGCAGCGCCATCACCGCCTCGATGTGATGCGGAAACTCTCCGCCGTGCTGGTCGCGGACGGCTTGCGCCGCGCGATGCAGGTTGCGCGCGCGGGCGTAGTAGCCGAGCCCGGTCCACAAATGCATCACTTCATCGGCGGGCGCATCGGCCAAGGCCCGCACATCCGGAAAGCGCTGCATGAAACGCGTGTAGTACGGAATGACCGTGTTCACCTGCGTCTGCTGCAGCATGATTTCGGAAACCCACACTCGGTAGGCGCTGAGATCTTTCTGCCAAGGCAGGTCGTGACGTCCCGCTTTCGCATGCCAGGCGAGCAGGCGCGGCGCGATGGATTTGACGCGAGCACTCATGGGGCTCCCGCGGAGGGTTTGGCCACGCTGCGCAGACCTTGCTCATCGAGCAGCAGCCGCAGCGTCACCTCTTTCATGTCGATGTCGTCGAGCGTCGCATGCTCGAGGCGGATTTCGCCGCGGAAGCGCAGCGCCTTCAACGCGGCCGTCGGGAGGACGAAAGGCTCGCTCGCCGGATCTGTCGGCGGAATGTAACGCGCGATGTCGATGGAGGTTCCGGACAGCGAGAACTCGCCTAGCGCATCGGCGCCGCCGGTGCGGGTGAATGATCCCTTGAAATGCGTGTCATCGAGATCGAGAGAGAGTGGGTCGATGCGGATCGCGCCGTCCCGGAAAGCCCACTCCCCCGCGAACCGCACTTTGCCGAGTGCCTGCGCATCGGCCGTCTTGGGCGGCGCAATTCCGACCGAAGCAAGCAGCGCGCGCGGATCGAACGCGTTGGTTTCGATTTTTCCCGCAAGGTCCTGCGTCTCGCCAAGGGTGCCGGTGACTTTGCCGTCGGCCTCGAAACCCCCGAACGTAATGGAGAACTCCTGCACCTCGACCGCGGAAAAGTCTTCCGGCAGCTTCACCTCCGGCAAATCGAGCCTGAAAGGCACGCCGTCCTCAGCGAAGCCTTCCATGTGCAGCACGCCAGCAATTTCGGTATCGGTAAACGGCTCGCCCAGCGAGATCTCGCCGGTAGTTAGATAGAATCCGGTGATCTCGACTCGCCGGGGAACGCCCTCGTCGATAAAAGAAACACGGCTGTTCTCGATCTGCACGCCATCGACATTGAGTTGCATGGGTTTGGCATCGGGATCGGCAGGTTCCGCGCCGCCCAATCCAAGCCAGTTTGCGCGACCATCCGCGTGCCTGACCAGTCGCAGGTCCGCGTCGCTCAAGAAAATACGGTCGGCGATCACGTCCCCACTCAGCAGCGGCATGAGCTTCACCCCGAGCCGCGCACTCTTCCACGAGATCAGCGGCTGGGGCCCGAAGCCTGGTGGGCCACCAAACCGGCCCTCGCCGGTGCGCAGGCTGAGCCACGGGAAGAAGCCCAGATCGATGTCACCTACCAGCGTGAATTCGCGGCCGGTGCGGTCGCGGACGGCCGTTTCGATTTGCGATTTGAAGCTATTGGGGTCGACCAGCCAGACGATCACCAGCACGCCGAGCACGACGAGGGCGACCAGCGCACCGAGACCCAGCAAAACCCATTTGATTGGACGCACGCGGCCGACATTGTAGCGATGTCGGACGCTGGAGATCCGACCCCGTTGAGGCCTCGTTTCGGCGCTACTTGTCGCAGATGTCGATATCACCCGACAGCGTTTTCGCACGCACGCGCGCGCCCGCTTCGACCGTGCGGATATTCAGCCGCTTGCCGGGTCCGTACTTGCTGACACGCTCCACGTTGCTGGCCAGGCAGCCGTTGATGTCGCCGCTGAAGGACTCGATCTCCGTGGACAGCCCGCCCGGCGCCGAGAGCCACAACGTCATGTCCCCACTGACGCCCTCCACGTCAACGCGCCCATCGCGCGCGAGCTTGCCGCGCACTTCGAGATCGCCGGAGGTGGTGCGTCCGCGCACGTCGCTGGTGTCCCCCATCTGCACGCGCGCATCGCCGCTGACCGTGACCATGTCGAGTGAACCCGCTGTGTTGGTCACGTCGATGCTGCCGCTGACCGACGACACGCGCAGACGGAAGGGCTTGCCATTGCCGCGCACCGTCACGTCGCCGCTGACGGAACGCACTTCCGATTCGTCGCCGGAGATATCCGCCGTGACCTCGCCGCTCACGCTTTTGAGGCGCTGCGTGCCAAACACCCCGCGCGAGGACACGTCGGCACTCACCGCCGATACTTCCACGCGGCTGTTCCTCGGCACCGACACTTCTATTTCGGCGTCTCCGTCGCGCGCGCTGCCGCGCGGCAATACCACTTTGACGAAAGTGCGGCCGCCGCTCGTTTCCACGTCGAGACGTTCGACATCACGACCGAGGTGGCCCGTGACCAGCACCTCGTTTCGGTCCCAGCCACGCACGTCGATGGTCCCCGACACGTTGGAGATCACGACTTCGCCATTGGCTTCGGCCGCAACCTTGCGTTCGACCGAGCCGCCGCTCGCCACTGCCACAACCGGCAGCGCGCAGGCGAACAACAGGGCCGCATGACTCAAATACCTGAACTCGCTCATATCTCAAGTCTCCTGGCTGCCGGAGTCGCGCACCGCGGTCAGCGCGCGCATTTCCTCCTGGCAGGAATTCACTAACAACTCTTGAAGCAGCGCATTCGCCGGATCGCGTCCGAGCTCCGCTTCGATTTCGCCGATCGAACGCTTGAGCGTCAACAGGCTCGCCGACACCTTCTCGCGATCAGCCGCCGGCATGCCGGCAAGACGGCTCTGCACTTCGACCAGCAGCGCATCTCGCTGCTTGCGGTAATCCGCATCGCGCAGCGCGGCGGGAATCATCACGGACCGGTCCTGCGCGGTGGTGGTGCCCGCCAACGTGTTCGTGGCGGGCGGGCCCATCACGCGTCCGATCAAAATGCCGAAAGTGACCAGCGCCACGGCCGCGGCCATGCCGGCGGCCGGCAACCAGCGCGCGCGACGCGGTGAATTCTCCACAGCCCGGCCCGCCTTCGCCGCTTCGATGTCCGCGGCAATTGCCGATGAAATGGCCGGCCACAGGTCCCGCGGCGGCGGCACGCTCTGTGCCAACTGGTCGATTCGGTTAACGCGTCGCCCAATGGATTTACCCGTCATCGCACACCTCGTTCCAGTCGCTCCCGCAACAGGCCACGTGCCCGGTGCAGCTGCGCCTTGCAGGTCCCCACGGCGATGCCGAGCATCGACGCGGCTTCCGAATGTTCGTAACCGTACACACCACACAACACCAGCGCGTCGCGGGCGCCCCGCGGCAACGATTGGATCGCCGCTTCGAGCTCTTCCTCTTCCACCGGCGTATCGAAACTCAACACCGGCTCCTCGTATTCGGTCGGATCCTCGACCGCGATCTCCGCGTTTGACGGGCCGCGACGCTTCTCGAGCACGGTATTCACCGCGATACGGTGCAACCAGGTGGAGAAGCTGCTGCGCGCCTCGAATCTCGGCAGTGCCTTCCAGGCCTTGATGAAGGCGTCCTGGGCACAGTCGGCCGCGAGATCCGGGTTGCGTGTCATGCGCAGGCAAAGCCCGTGCACGCGACCCACGTGATCGCGGTAGAGACGTTCGAATGCTCGGGAGTCACCCTTCCGTGCACGCTCGATGAGCGCCGCGTCGAATTCGACGACCGTGTCGGTTTTCGTCATCCGGGCTGTCGCACCATCTGCCAAACGTCTCTCCCTCGTACGTACCTTAGAGGGTTGGAGTCCGGCAAGGGTTTGAAACGATCGAGGTGTAGGTCACGGCAGTCGTGCGCAGGCGCAACCCCGCGCGGTAACGGGGTCAGTAGCGAATTTGCCTGAGCTGGCGGTGACTTAGCTCCGCTGCGTCCCGCCCGAGAACCACTTCATGGCGTACTGCAGGAGCTGGCTGTTCGTCGCCAGGCCGAGTTTATGTTTGATGGTCTGGCGATGGGATTCGATGGTCTTGACCGACAGCGTGAACTCCTGCGCGATCTCGCGCGAGCTCATGCCTCGGCCAATCATGTTGAGAATCTGCACTTCGCGGTTCGACAGCCGCGCGACCGGATCGTTGGTCTCCGAGCGGCTTTCGCCGGCACGCTGATCGAGCGAGCGTTGTACGGTTTCGCTGACATAGGTGCGGCCATCGAGCACTCTTCGCACCGCGATGAGCAGTTGATCGGAAGCGGCCTGCTTCATGATGTAGCCCATGGCGCCGGCGGCCAGCAGCCGCTCTGCATAGATGGTTTCGTCGTGCATCGACAGCACCAGCATGCGCAATTCGGGCATCTCTGCGTGCATTTGCCTAACAAGTTCGATGCCGTCGCCGCGCTCGAGCGACAGGTCGACCACGACGATGTCCGGTTTGCGGGCTCGTATGGCTTCGCGCGCGGCCGGTTCGCTGTCGGCCTCGCCGCACACCGTGAGGTCCGGCTCCGCCTCGAACATGCGCCGAAGCCCCTGCCGAACGATCGGATGGTCGTCGACGATGAGAATCTGGCGCTTCGTGGCCATCGCTGCGGTCATGTTCGATCCCCTACGGCCATTTATTAGGCATGAATCGTGACGCGGATACTGCGGAGCGTCAATGCTTCCACATAGGTATACGCCACTATAGTTAGACCCAATTTAATATTGGTGCGGAACTCAATCCTTGAGAGGGAATCCGCCACGTGGAAGCTTGTCCCCGCCAAGAGGCGCGCGATGGGGACAGGTGCACCGTACGATGACACCGCCTCCCGGATTGTTCGCGATAGCGACATCGCCGCCCAGCATTTGAGCGCGATACCGCATCAACTTCATTCCCATCCCGTTGTTGCTCGCGTTTCGTTCATCGAAACCCCTACCATTGTCCTGAACACTGAGGGTCAATGTTCCCTCTGTCGTGGCGAGCTCAATCGTAACTTGCGTGACGCGTCCATGGCGGATCGCGTTGGTAAATGCCTCCTGGGCAATGCGATAGAGGTGCGTTGCAGCACCATCATCGAGCGTCAGCGGTTCCTTGAGCGAGGTATTGTAGTGGGCGCGCACGCCGTAACGCTCCATGCCCCGCACCGCCATCGACTGTAGTCCGGCGATGAGTCCGCCTCGGTCGGCGCCTACGGGCGCGAGGCCGCGCGCCATCGCCCGCGTACTCTCGATGGCGCCATTGAC
>DASTTJ010000025.1:0-22496 GCA_035760205.1 Steroidobacteraceae bacterium
CGGGCTGGCCTGCGGGCAGGATTTCATTGCGGAAGGTGGCAGCGCTGACCTCGCGCCATTCGCGAACGGGCATGGGGGTTGGCATGGAGCCAACTTTGAGGCCTTTTCTCGCGGAAAGTTCAGCGTTGAACCATCCGCGACGAAGCCCGGTCGCCGTACATGCTGACTTCATTGCGCCGGTAGTCGATGACCAGGCGCTCCAGGACGCCGAGCATGTCCATGCCGACGAGCAAGGCAGGCTCCTTGTCGAGCCCCCACAGCTTGAACACATGGAAGTCGGCGAAGATCACTTCGAGATTTGAAAGCGTCATGTCACCGATGGTCGCCTCCTTGATCTCCTGCACGTCGCCGTCGGCGATGTCCGGAGTGGCGCCGTGCACCACCGCCGCCACCACTTCGCGTTTGTGGCGGCGATTCTTGTTCATGAGGTTCTGCAGCGCGAGATTGCCCAATGTGCGTTCCGCGCCCGTGTCGATGACGGCCTTGGCGCGGATGCGGCGCCCGACACGCACGTCGACGATCATGAGGCCGTTGGCATTTCGCGTGGCGCGCGCGGTGACCATGCTGTAGTGAGGCCGCTTGCCGTTCGACTCGAGCACACTCACGCGGTCGCGTTTGAAATCGACGTCGATGCGCTGATCATCGAAACCGGCAACGCCGAGAATGCCGTCGGCGTTGCCCATGATGGAAGTGAAGATGACCGGCAGGTTCTGCTTCTCGAATTTCAGCGCGCCGATCTCGATGCTGTCGATGGCGACCGTGGGCACTTCGGCGGCGCCGGTGACTCCGTTGAGCATGACGTTGCGGCCGACGGATGCCTGCAGGCCGAGCGCTCGGGCGAGATGCGGTGCCAGCGTCGAACGGCTGGCGCCGGTGTCGATGACGAAACGGAAAGGTCCTTTGCCGTTGACCATCACGTGAGTCATCACGCGGCCGATGCGATCGAGTCGGGTAGGTGCGGCGAACAGCGGTTCGGAAGCAGCCAGCGATCCCGAGAGATCTTCCGGCGAGCCCGGAACGCGACCGGCGAAATTCGGTTCGGCGAAGAGGTCTTGCATGCCAAGGCCGCTGCCCAGAGCCAGCAGCGCCTGCAGTGCCGTGCGACGGCTTGTCGGCGAGTCCCTCATGGGCAATCAACCTACGCCTGATTCAGTTCGAAGGAAACTCAGGCGCGTCAAAACGTGCGGGCCGCACGGTGCCTTGTCCCATTTTTGGTACTGTTTTCAAGGAATCGACGGGTCCGGCAGCGCGTGGAATGCATTACGTAAGGACTCGCCCCAGCCGTCGCGGATCACTTTGAAATAGGCGTCGTCCGGGCCGATGCTTCTGTGCAACGAAATAGCGTGTGTATCGCGGCGCACGATGGCGAGATCCAGCGGCATGCCGACCGAAAGATTCGAGCGGATGGTGGAGTCCATCGAGATGAGCGCGCACTTGGCCACGGCGGCGAGCGGCGTGTCGGCTTTGACGACGCGATCGATGATGGGTTTGCCGTATTTGGATTCGCCGATCTGGAAGTAGCGCGTGTCGGCGGTGGTTTCGATGAAGTTGCCGGCGGAATACACGTGGAACAACCGCATAGCCTCTCCACCGATCTGGCCGCCGATGATGAAAGTGGGGTTGAACTCGATGCCGTGCTCCTTCAATGGTTCGGCATCACGGTGGTACACGTCGCGCACCGCATCTCCGACGAGCCGCGCAGCGTCGGACATGGTGCGTGTGGTCAGCAGGCTGTTCCTGGCCTGCGTCACCCGCTCACGAAGCAGTCCGGATACCGACTGGCTCACCGCGAGATTGCCGGCGGCCAGCAGGACGATGACGCGCTCGCCCGGCATTTCGAAGAAAGTCATCTTCCGAAATGTACTGACCTGATCGACGCCGGCATTGGTGCGCGAGTCAGACAGGAATACGAGGCCTTCATCGACCTGGACGCCGATGCAGTAAGTCATCGAATCTCCCTAGTGGTACGAATTGCCGCCGAGGTCGTTCATCGTCGCGGAGTCGAAGCGGCGGCCGATTCCGGTGAACGTGGAGCGCGCCACGTAGATTTCGGCGCCCTGCGACGCTTCGTACGACCCGCGTGTGCCGCCGATGGTGCTATTGACGATGTGCACCCGCGCCTGGCGCGCAATGATCCCCACGCCGCCGGCAATAATGCGTGCGTTGCTGATGTAGAGATCGCAACCCTTTTCAGCGATGACCGCGTCGCCCGAGAATTCGATGGTCTCTCCATCGATGCGCATCAGGCGATTGCCCTGACAGATGATGGGATCGGTGCGGCGCTCGACGTTGGCGGACAGGGCTTCGGGCCCGGGAGGATCCTGGCGCCTCTCGGGTTGCTGGCGGGTGATGGAGTAGCCCGGACCTTCGAGCGTGCTGGCCATCGGCGACGGAGCCTCGGCGCCGCGCTCGATGCTGTAACCAGGGCCTTGCGCAAGCGCGCTTCCCGTGATGACCGGTGCGGCTTCGACGGACTCGGTAGTTTGATCATCGGCAAGCACGGGGAATTCGACGGGCTCGTCGGCGGGTGCGGCGGGCTCGGGCGCGGGTTGGGCGACGAGCTTGGGCGGCAGCGGCGCGGCAACGAGCTCTTCGAGTTTCAGAGTGCGCATGGCGCCGGTGGTGGTGTCGCGAACCGTGAAGACTCCGGCCGTTTCGTCCGTCGCGACAATTTCGAACGCGGGATTTCGCGCCAGGGCCGACTTGGCCCAGTCGATCTCGCGCGCGCTTTCCTGGCGTGTGCAGGCGCCAGCGAGGACCAAACCACCGGTGGCAAACAAAGTGCACAGACGAGTATTCATGGACGAATCGTAGGCCGTTACGTGGCATCCGCAAGGGGTCCTGCGGATATTTCTAGTACAGTCCGCGCCGGTGACACCGCAACTCGCCGCCTTCTGTGAGCAGCAACTGACACGCGTCCGAGAATCGGGCGCGCTCGCGTTATTCGAAGCCTCGGCACCCGAGCTGCGTGACGCATTGCCGCGCGTGCTCGCCGCCAGCGACTTTGTCTGCAACAGCCTCGCGCGCGACACCAGCCTCGCCAATTGGCTCATTGACGATGCCGCGCTGATCCGGCCACTCGCGCACGGTGAAATGGCCCATCGCCTGGCAGCGGTGATCGGCGAGCCAGACCTTGCGGGGTTCATGGCAGCGCTGCGCCGCCAGCGTGAACGGGAGATGGTGCGCATCGCGTGGCGCGACCTTTCGGGGTGGGCCACGCTGAACGAGACGCTGGCCGATACCAGCGCCTTCGCGGACGCGGCGATTCACGCCGCGGTGGAGTACGCCAGCCTCGATCTCGAGCGTACGTACGGCGAGCCACTCAACACCGCGGGCGAGCGCCAGGCGTTCATCGTGCTTGGCATGGGCAAGCTGGGCGGCGGCGAGCTCAACTTCTCGTCTGACATCGACCTGATTTTCCTGTTTCCCGACAAGGGCACCACCTCGGGCAGCCGCTGCGTCGACAACGAGGATTACTTCACGCGCCTCGGAAGGCTCGTGATCCGGCTGCTGGGCGAACGCACCGCCGACGGCGGCGTGTTCCGCGTCGACATGCGGTTGCGGCCCTTCGGCGACAGCGGGCCGCTGACCACCAGCGCCCAGTTCCTGGATGACTACCTGCAGACGCATGGCCGCGATTGGGAACGGTATGCCTGGATCAAGGCGCGCGCCGTCACCGGCGGCGAGGCTTACAAACTCATCCAGGCCGAAAGCGTGCGTCCCTTCGTCTACCGGCGTTACCTCGACTTCGGCGTATTCGAAGCGTTGCGCGAGATGAAAGGGCTGATCGAAAAAGAGGTCGCGCGTCGTGATCTCGCCGAACACGTGAAGCTCGGGCCCGGGGGCATTCGCGAAATCGAATTCATCGTGCAGGCCTTCCAGCTCATCCGCGGCGGGCAGGACCGGCGAATGCAAACTCCGTCGTTGCTCACGGTTCTGCCGCAGCTCGCCGGTGGCAAGCTGCTGCCGGCGCGTGTCGCGCAGGAACTCGAGGCGGCCTACGTGTTCCTGCGGCGCCTGGAGAACCGGCTGCAAATGCTGGCCGACGCGCAGGTGCACACCATCCCCGCGGATGCACTCGCGCGCGAACGTATCGCGGTGGCCATGGGTTGCGGTGACTGGGCCGCCTGCGATGTCGAGCTCGAACTGCATCGCGCGCGCGTGACGCGCGCGTTCCAGGAAGTGATGTTCGCGCGCAATGAGGCTGTCCCGGCCGAGATGCCCGGCGTCAACGGTCTGGCCGAAGCCTGGGTGCGCGGAGCCGAAGTGCCGCAGTTTGCCGCGGCCCTCGAGTCGCGCGGATTCAACGACTCGGCGCAGGCCGCGGCGCTGCTCGTCGAGTTTCGCGCCAGCAGTGCCCTGCGCCGACTCGACGCGCCGGGCCGTGCGCGGCTCGACACGCTGATGCCACGGTTGTTGGTGGCCATTGTCGAGCTCGCGAACATCTCCCAGGTCGATGTCCTGCGACGGATCCTGCGCGTGCTCGAGGCCATCGGCTCTCGCTCGGCGTACTTCGCGCTGCTCAATGAAAATGCGCAGGTGCGGCGCAAGCTTACGGAGCTGGCGGCGCGCGGCGAGTTCCTCGCGGCGCAGATTGCTTCGCATCCGCTGCTGCTCGATGAGCTGCTGGATGCGAGCGCAGGTTCCAGGCCCACGCCGCGCGCGGAGCTCGAGGCGGAAGTGTCGGCACGGCTCGCGCATCTGGCCGAGGACGAACCCGAGCGGCAGATGGAAGTGCTGCGCCAGTTTCAGCGCGCGGCGATATTCCGCGTGGCCATGGCCGATCTCAGCGGCAGGATTCCGCTGATGCGCGTCAGCGACTACCTCACGGAGATCGCGGAGATCATCGTCGAGCAGGCCATGCGGCTTGCGTGGGGGCAGATCACCGCGCAGTTCGGCGTGCCGCAGACGCATCGTGGCGATGGGCCCGGGCGCCGCGCCGTGAACATCTGCGCCGTGGGGTATGGGAAGTTAGGCGGCAACGAGCTCGGGTATGCCTCCGATCTCGACCTCGTGTTCCTGCACGACGCCGCGTCCGAGAGTTCGGAAACCGATGCCGCCAAGCCCGTGGACAACCAGGTGTTCTTCATCCGCTTCGCCCAGCGCGTGCTTCATTTGCTGACGATGCATTCAGCGGCCGGGCGTCTATACGAAGTCGACGTGCGCCTGCGCCCGTCCGGCAAAGGCGGAATGCTGATCACGCGGCTGGGCGCGTTCGCCGAATATCAGGAAAAGGAAGCCTGGACCTGGGAACACCAGGCGCTGCTGCACGCGCGCGCCGTCGCGGGTGACACGGCATTACGTGCCGATTTCGAGCGCGTGCGGGTCGATGTGCTGATGCGCTGCGTGCGGCGAGACACGCTTCGCACCGAGGTGCGGGACATGCGTTTACGCATGCGCAAGGAGCTTTCGAAGGCGCGGCCGGGTTCGGGCAAGTTCGACATCAAACAGGATGCCGGCGGCACCGCCGACATCGAGTTCCTGGCGCAATACTGGGCGTTGCTGCACGCGGGCACGCATCCACCGGTGGTGATGTTCGCCGACACCATCCGGCAGCTCGAGTCCGTCGCTTCCGCGGACCTGGTGCCGCAGCAGACCGTGGACGTTCTCGCGCACGCCTATAGAAAGTATCGCGAGCGGGCGCACCACCTGTCGCTCGAGAAGGCGGAAGCCGTTGTCCCGGTAGAAGAATTTGCGTTGGATCGCGCCGCCGTGACATCGATCTGGAGCGCGACGATGGATGAAACGGCGCCCGCAGCGCCCGTATAATCCGCGCCCATGTCAGCCACCAAACCATTGATCCAGCCGAACGCGCAGAACGATTACAAAGTGGATGTGAGCGATCTGCCGCTCGCGTGCCCGATGCCGGAGATGTATCTCTGGAATTCACACCCGCGCGTCTACCTGGCGATCGAAGAGACGGGATGGGCGAAGTGCCCTTACTGCAGCGCGGAATACCATCTCCAGCGCTAACGCACTTGCCAGCGCTGGCGCGCACTGTCAATCGCCGCCGAAGCGGCGGCGTCCGATTCAGCCAAAAGTCTTGTCGAGAGAGGGTGGGGGAGAGGAGAACCAGATGGGCTTCTCGGGGCCCATGTGGAAGCAGTCTTCGATGCGGATGCCGAACTTCCCGGGTAGATAGATTCCAGGCTCATTCGAAAAGCACATGCCTGGGGCGAGCGAGGTGGTTTCGCCGTGCACGAGGTTGACAGGCTCGTGGCCATCGAGCCCGATGCCGTGGCCGGTGCGGTGCGAGAGGCCAGGTAGTTTGTAGCCGGGGCCGTAGCCCCACTTCACGTATTGCGCCCGCACCGCGTCATCGACGTTTCCCGCCGGCACACCCACGCGCGCGGTTTCGATGGCGATCTGCTGGCCGTCGCGCGCCTGCTGCCAGACCTTGCGGTGCTCGGCACTGGCTTCGCCAAATACGAACGTGCGTGAGATGTCGGACTGGTAACCCTCGACCGAGCAGCCGCAATCCATGAGGACGACTTCGCCGTCGCGAACAGCCTGGGGTTTGCCGGATCCGTGTGGATAGGCGCTCGACTCACCGAGCAGGATGAGCGCGAATTCGTGCGAGCCGCCGAGGGCGGTATGCGCGGAGTCCATCATCGCGCCGATGTCCTTCGGGACCATGCCGCGCGCGATGCGCGGTGCGACGTGCCGGTAGGCGGCGAGGGTGATGTCGGTTGCCTTCTGCATGAGCGCGAGCTCGGCAGGGGATTTCACCATTCGGCAACCGCGAACCACGGGTGCGCCGTTCTTGATGACCACGTCGGGCATGGCGAGGCGCAGTCCATCGACCGCGAAGAACCGCACGGTTTCCTCTACGGCAAGCGGGCCCGTGACTTTGCGGTCGCGCAGGATGCCGGCGACGGTGGCCAGCGGATCTTCGTGTTCGCTCCAAACGCGCACTTCGGCTGGAATCTGCAGGCTTTCACGCACCGAGGGTTCTTCGAATTGTGGCGTGACGATGGCGACATCTCCCTCGCGCGGGATCACGGCGGCGGTGAGGCGCTCGCTGCGCCACCAGGACACGCCGGTGAAATACACCAGTGACGCGCCGGGTTCGACGAGCAGTGCGCCAATGCCCAGCTTGCCCATGAGGGCGCGCGCCGTGGCGATGCGCGCCAGGTATTCCGTGCGATGGACGGGCACCACGCCTGAGGTCATGGACTTGAGGCCTGCGGCGGATTCGGCAGCGAATGACCGGCGCGGCGCCAGGGCAGCCAGGGCCGTCGCGGCTCCGAGGGTCAGTACATCGCGGCGGCTGGTATTCATCTACCCGGCACCACCTAGTAGGTCTTGTAGGACTTCTCTTCGACGATGCTCGAGCCTAACAAGGTGTTGATGCGCTTCTTGATGGCGGCGCGCTCGTCGTTGGTGATGTACACGGCCCGGGCCAGCTCGATGAATTTTTCGCCAAAGCGGCTGGCGCGTTCCTCGTCGCGGATGTCGTCTTCGATGACCCACAGGGCCTCGTTGACGCGCGTGAGGTTGGCTTCCTCGGACCCGAGATCCACGGCGGCGGCGCCCGAGTCTTTCCAGGTCTTTTCGAGCAGCGCGAGTTCGTGTCTGACGTTGGCAACCTTCGCCGGATCGCTCATGCGCGCGGCCTTGATGCGCAGAATGGTGATCTTGTCGAGCATTTCGCCCGGGCTCACGGGTACGAGTATGTCTTTCATTGAAGCAAGGCTAGCAGCTCATCGAGCTTGCTGCAGACGGCCGGGATTTCGATGAGCTCCATGACGCCGGGCATTTCTATCTTGCGGGTCCAGGCCAGCTCGGCCGCCGGTTTGCCGAGGAAAGCGCGCGAGGCGTGATCGTAAGCATTCACGCACCAGCGGCGCGACTCGTAGGGCCCGCTGCGTGCGGGGTTCGTCGCCGCGTATAACCCGATGACGGGTGTATCCACCATGGTCGCCATGTGCGCGGGGCCGGAGTCCGGCGTCAGCAACACCGTCGCGCGCGCCAACAACGCCAATAATTGCGGCAGCGTGTCTTTGCCCACCTGGTCGATGAGTGGGACGGTGGCATGTTTGGCAATCGCGGCGGCCATCTCCCGCTCGATACCGGCGGGCCCACCGCAAAGGATGACGCGCATGTCATGTTTGCGCACAGCATGATCTGCCACAGCGGCGTATCGCACGGGCAGCCAGTTACGTGCACGATGGCTGGAACAGGCGCTGATCAGCAATGTGGGCTGCGTATCCGGGATCAGTTGTTCGGCGTAGGCAAGCGCCGCGGGCGGCAGGGGAATGTCCCAGCGCGGAGGTTGGCGAGCGACGCCGAGCGCATCGGCGAAACCCATGAAGCTGTCCTGCACGTGTTCGCGTGATTGCGGTGCGATCTTTCGATTCGTAAACAGCCATTGCAGTTCGCGTGCGCGCGCCTTGTCGAACCCGAGCTTGATAGGTGCCGGGATACACGCGGACGTGGCGCTCGCACGCAGGGAGAGCTGCAGGTGCAGTAGCAGGTCGAAGGCGCCACGCCTTCGCATCTCGGTCCGCAGCCGCTGGAATGCGGAGAGGCCGGCGGCCTTGTCCACGGTGATAAGCTCCACATCCGGAATGAGGCTCATCAATTTCGCTTCGAGTTTGCCGATTACCCAGGTGAAGCGCGTGCGCGGCCAGGCGCTTTGCAGCGTGCGCAACAGCGGCACCACATGGCAGGTATCGCCGATGGCCGACAACCGCAGCAAGCAGACTTTTTCCGGTGAATCCATGGAAGTGAATGAATGAAGCGCCACTGGCCGGTGGGTGCGGAAGTCAGCGAAGCTGCTTTCGAGGGCGGCCGGATGCTATACGACACCCAACGCACGAGCAATTTCTCGGCGGACTTCTTCGAGCCGGAATACTGGCGTAAACACGATTCCATCGAAGGCACGGCGCGTGGCCGCGGCACCACGTGGTTCATCCGCGCCGGGGACAGCAGTTTCGTGCTGCGTCACTACCGCCGCGGCGGGCTGATGGCAAAATTTTCCAGGGACAAGTACTTCTGGCACGGCGAGAACGAAACCCGTGCGTTCGCCGAGTGGTATCTCACCTATCACCTGCATCGTGCAGGCTTGCCCGTGCCCACGCCCATCGCGGCGCGGTATCAGCGCGAAGGCCTGTTTTATCGCGCCGACATCATCACCCAGCGAATCGAGAACAGCGAGCCGCTGGCGGCGCGGCTGCTCAAGGGTCCGCTGCCGCTCACACAGTGGATTGCCGTCGGCCGCTGCATCCGGCGCTTTCACGATGCCGGCGTGTGTCACGCGGATCTAAACGCACACAACATCCTGCTGACGCCCGCGCAGGTGTATCTCATCGACTTCGACCGCGGTACGTTGCGCAAGCGGGGCTGGTGGGCGGATACGACGCTGGTGCGGCTTTATCGCTCGCTGGAAAAGATTACGTTGCTCGCGGCGCCTGAAAGTTTTACCGACGAAGACTGGCATTCGTTGCTGGCCGGTTATCGAGAGTCCGCGGGTCTGCCGCAGGCGTCCATGGCCTGACGCGTGCGCTTCCTTTACATCTGTATCGCCTACCTGATCTCGCCGCTGGTCGTCGGCGCGTGGGCGCTGCGCGGATTTCGCGACCGGATGCATTGGCGGGGATTCTCGCAACGTTTCGGGTTCGGCCCGCCGGTGCGTACGCGCAGCATCTGGATGCATGCAGTATCAGTAGGCGAAGTGCAGGCGGGTGTGCCACTCGTCGAAGCGTTGCTGACCCGATTTCCCGCCATCCCTCTGGTGTTGACCACCGTCACGCCCACCGGCCGCGCGCGCGCCGAGTCGTTGTTCGGCTCACGCGTCGATGTGCGCTATGTGCCCATCGACCTGCCGGGCTCGGTGCGGCGCTTCTTCCAGCGCGTGCAGCCACAGCTCGCCATCATTCTCGAGACCGAGATCTGGCCCAATCTCTACCATCGCTGCGGCCGCCTTGGAGTGCCGCTGGTGTTGGCCAGCGCGCGCATCTCGCCACGCTCGGTGGCGAGTTACCGGCGCCTGGTCGGACTGTTCCGCGAGACGCTGTCACACGGCATCTTCATTGCCGCGCAGAGCGCGGAAGACGCCGGGCGATTTGTTTCCATCGGTGCCAATCCGGCGCGCACGCACGTTGTGGGCAACATCAAGTTCGATTTCGGCTATCCACCCGACATGGAAGCCAGGGGTCACGAACTTCGCAATTTGTTAGGCGTGCACCGGCCAGTGTGGGTGGCAGGCAGCACGCACGCCGGAGAAGAAGAGTTGCTGCTCGACGCGCACGCGCAGATCCGCGAGCGCTTCTCCAATGCCTTGCTGGTACTGGTGCCCAGGCATCCGCCGCGATTCGTCGAGGTGGCAAGCCTGCTGCGCAATCGTTCTGTGGCGTTCGTCACGCGCACCAGTAAAGAAAGCGTGAGTTCAGATGCGCAGGTGTATCTGCTGGACACGCTCGGTGAATTGCCGGCGTTTTATGCCGCGGGGGACGTGGCATTCGTGGGCGGCAGCCTGGTGCCCATCGGCGGCCACAACCTGCTCGAACCCGCGGCGCTCAGCCTGCCGATCGTCGCGGGGCCGCACAACTTCAATTCCGCCGATATCGCGCGAATGCTCGTGGAGCATGGCGCCGTGCGCATCGTGCAGGACGCCGCGCAGCTGGCGGCAGTGGTCGGCAGTCTGTTGGCCGATCCCACCACTCGCACCGTGATGGGTGCGAGTGGCAGGAAGGCGGTGGATGGCAATCGAGGCGCGGTGGCGCGCCTGATGCAATTTCTAGAGCCGCTGTTGCCCTAGTGGGTTACTGGGCGGGAGGAGTGGCGACCGGAGGATTGGCCGGCGGCGGCGGGGTTTCCAGCCAGCCATTCACGTCCTGCAGCGCCTGGCGATCGAGCAGGCCCGCGGACTGCTTCAGTCGCAACACGTTGAGCATGTAGTCGTAGCGGCTGCGCGAATACGCGGTCTGGGCGGCGACCAGCGTCCGGCGCGCGGCCAGTACGTCAACGGCGGTACGTGTTCCCACGTCGTAACCCGCTTCGGTGGCGCGCAGCGCCGTCGCGGAAGACTCCAGCGCCTGCTTCAGGGCCTGTACGCGTGAGATTTCCGACATGACGCCGAGGTAGGCATCGCGCGCGGTGCGCTCGGTTTCACGCGACACGCGCTCCACGCGCTGCTTGGCCGCCTGCCAGCGGAACGACTGCTGCTTCACGCGGGAATGAGTGCCACCACTCGACCAGATGGGCACGAACACCTGCAGGCTGATCGATTTGTCCACGTCGGTATCCCGCGTGGTGGGAAGGGAGCCGCCGTCGAACACGCCGGGGACGGGAGGGAAATCCGAGATGTCCTCGCTTTCGTTATGCGACTTGCCCAGCACCAGGTCGACGGTCGGAAGGTGGCCGCCGAAAGCGGTGCGCACGTCATCACGGGCGATTTCCGCGCCGAGCCGGCTCGAAGTCAGCGCGAGGTTCTGTTCCATCGAAGCTTCGACCCATTTCTGCGGATCGGCGGGTTCCGGGATGGCGAGCGGCATGGTGCCGCGTGGCGTTGCGAGCGCCGCGTATTGCATGTCGGTGATCTCGCGCAGGAACTCCTGCGAGGTGGCGAGCTGACGCTTCGCGGCGATGAGGTCCGCCGCCGCAGTGTCACGCGCAGCGCGCGCTTCCTGTACATCCGTAATGGCAATGAGGCCCACTTCGAATCGCTTGTCCGCCTGTTCGAGCTGGCGTGAGATGGCGTCGAGCGACGCCTGCTGGGCCTCCACGTTGTCGAGGGCCGCAAGCACGTCGAAGTAGCGCGTGGAGACCCGCAGCGCGAGGTCCTGCTGCGCCACGCCGTAGTCTGCATCCGCTTGCGCGGCGACGCGCGCCGACTGCTTGAGCGCGACGAGGCCGCCCCAGTTGAAAACGGTCTGCCGCAACTGGATGCCCCAATCGGACGATTCGGGAGAGAACGAACTGTTGTCCGCATAGGGCTGCAGGATGCGGCGGGCCGGATCGTTGGGATCCGGGATCACCTGACCACCGGTGGAGAACTGATTACCTTCGTTCTCGCCTTTGTTGTAACTGCCGGTGATCTGCGGGAGGTAGGCAGCCCACGCCTGGGGGCGAGCCTCACGCGTTGCTTTGCGAGTGAACTCGGCTTCGCGGACCATCGGATCGTTGACCACGGCCTGGTCGAAAATCGTGAGCAGGTCTTCGCTCGATGCAGAGAAGGAGGCCAAGCAGCCCAGCCCCAAGGCGAGTAAACGACGCATTAATAAGAATCCTCTTTAGTGTTGTAGTTCACTATATCACCTGCCACTGGGGCAAAGGCAATGCATGTGCAGAAAAGCTTAGACGTTTCAGTACTGGGGAACGGTTGCATCCACGGCCTGGCTCCATGCAGATATACCGCCGGAGAGGTTGGCTACGTCCGTAAAACCCTGACTGGCCAGAAAATGGGCCACGCGCATTGACCTGCCGCCCGCATGACACATCACGATGACTTCCACGTTGCGCTGAAACTCCCCGAGCCGAGCCGGAATCTGGCTCATTGGCACGTGTAGGACGTCCGGAATGCGCGCAAGTTGCAGTTCCCATTCCTCGCGGACGTCGAGGACCAGCGGTTTTTCCCCGCGATCGCGGCGAGCCTTGAGTTCTTCGACCGGGACTTCGCGGATCATGATGCCCTAAAACTGAAACGGTTCGGGGCGCCGGGCGTTGTCCAGCGGGTCCACGGCGGTCTCGAACAGGCCGGTGCTGCTCCAGGCACTGTCGGCTGTACGCGTGACCAGCACGGCTTCCTGCGGCAGCTGCCCGCCCACGAAGGCGAACAACTTGCCACCCACCGCTAACGCGCGGGCGAAGCGATCGTCGTACAAAGGCAGGCCTCCACATACCGCAATGACCGCATAGTCCCTGCCCATATCCAAGTTGAAAGTGTCACCCGTGACAACGTCCACCTGTCCGAATCCGGCGCGCTTCAGGTTGGCCCGGCTCGTGGCCGCGAGTTCGCCGTGAATTTCGATGGCGCGCACGCTGGCACCCATGGCCGAAAGGCACGCCGGCACGAAACCTGTGCCCGAACCCACCACCAGTGCGCGCATGCCCGGTTCCGCGGCCAGCGCCTGCAGGAGACGTCCGACAATTTTCGGTGCGAGCATGTGCTGGCCAGCGCGCAATGGAATGTCGGTGTCGGCAAACGCAACTTCGATGTACTGCTCGGGCACAAAAAACTCGCGCGGTGTGCGACGCATGGCATCGAGCACGCGTTCGTCGAGCACGTCCCACGCGCGTATCTGCTGCGTGATCATCTGGGCGCGCGCGAACTCGGTCTGCATCAGGAACTCCTTACATCGGGATGCTACTTATTCTGCCCGAATCGACGTGTTCGAGTGCTTCGTTTCGTCGCGGAACCAGTCGTCACATCGCTTACTTTTATGGTTAATGTCGAATGAGGGCTCGACGCGATAGGGCTATTCTGCCGCTGGAACAGATGCATCCGAACAAAGAGATGCACAAATAACAGCGCCAAAAATAACGGGATAACGTTTCGGGATGTCGATTCTAGGGTTGATCTGTGTGCTGCTCGCACTCGTGGCGACGCTGCTCTTCGTGCTGTTCATGTTTCAGCGGCGCGATCTGCGGGCGATCTCCGAGCTGTCGCTCACGGTTCAGCGGGCGATCAGCGGCGAACGTCTGCCGCAGCGCATCGAAATCGACGACGAAGATGAGGCGCATCTCGACGTGCAGGCGCTCGGTGTATCCATCAATCAGCTCCTGCTGCGCGCCGCGCGCAACAGGTCCCAGACCAATGCGGGGCCGAAGTTGTTCACCGAACTCGGCGAACGCATCCACGAAGCCGTGCTGGTGCATCGCGAAGTCATCCTCTACGCCAACAGCCAGTTCGCAAGTTTCGTCGGCGTGGATCGCGTCGAACTCATCGATCGAAGACTCGCAGACCTGGTCGCGCCCGAATATGCCGAGCTGGTCAGCGAGAATCTGCGCCGCCGGCTCGCCGGTGCCCACGGTGCAGAGCGCTTCGAAGTGGAGATGGTCGGGCTGCAGGGCCAGGTGAGCCTGCTCGAACTAACTACCGCACTGATCGATTTCGAAGGTTCGCCGGCGTTGCTGGTGACCGGCGTCGAGGTCATACCCACCCGGAAGCTGCGCGCGCTTGCCAGTGGCAAGATCGACGAGAAGGACGCCGCCGTGCGTGCCGCGCTGGTGGCCCCGCCGTTGCCGCCGCCGCCGCCGGCGCCACCGCCACTGCAGGTGTTTGCGATGCAGTCGCTGGGCGAGGCCATCGTCACCACCGACATGGACGGGTACCTGGCGTACCTCAACCCGGCCGCCGAAAAACTGCTGGGCGTCGCCCGTGCGCAGGCCGTGGGCAAACTGCTCGAGGATGTCGTCGGGCTTGTCGACCAGAACGATCGCAAGCAGCTCGCCGATCCTGTGCGGGAAGCGGTCGGCGGCGGCAACGGCAGTCCGCACAGCCTGAGCCGCCGCGCCGTGCTGATCGGCAGGTCTTCGGGGGAGGAGCGCGCCATCGAGCTCGCCGCATCGCCCTTGCGTGTCGAAGACCAGCTCGTAGGCGCGGTCATCCTGCTGCACGACGTCACCGAACTGCGGGGCCTGCATCGGCAGATGTCGTACCAGGCAACACACGATGCGCTGACGGGCCTCGTCAACCGGCGCGAGTTCGAGCGTCGCCTCGACGAGGCGACGGAGTCTGCGCGACGCGGCGAGGCCGCGCACATGTTGTGTTACCTCGATCTCGATCGCTTCAAAATCGTCAACGACACCAGCGGGCACCTTGCCGGCGACAGCATGCTGCGCGAAGTAGCCAAGTTGCTTCGCGAAGCGGTGCGCGACTCGGATACCGTCGCGCGGTTGGGGGGCGACGAATTCGGCATGCTGCTGGTGGGTTGCCCGCTCGACAAGGCCCGGCAGATCGCCGACGACGTGTGCCGCTCGATCGCCACTTATCGCTTCGGATGGCATGACCGCGTGTTCAACATCGGCGTGTCGATCGGACTCATAGAGATCGGCCGTGAAGCCGGCACCGTCGAGCAGTTGCTCGCCGCCGCGGATTCGGCCTGCTACACCGCAAAGAAAGAGGGCGCGGGCCGTGTGTCCGTCTACTCCTCGCGCGACGAGGCGCTGGCACGAAGCAGCGGCGAGATCGAATGGCTGCAGAAACTGCAGTCGGCCATCAAGGAAGAACGGTTCGCGCTCTACTACCAGCCCATCGTCTCGGCCCACGGCAATGAAATCGAAGGCCCGTCGATGGAAGTGCTGCTGCGGATGATCGATGAAGCCGGCGCCGAGATCGCGCCGCTCGAATTCGTGGCGGCCGCCGAGCGTTACCGCCTCATGGCTTCGGTGGACAGATGGGTGGTTCAGACCACACTCGCGGCGCTGTCGCGCAACGCTTTCCAGCTTGCGCGCGATCGCAGCGTGGCCATCAATATTTCCGCGCAGACACTCGCCGATCCGTTGTTCCTGGAATTCGTGGTCGAGTGCCTGGACCAGACCGGTGTCGCGCCCGACCAGGTGTGCTTCGAGCTCACGGAGAGCGCGGTGATCGGCAACATGGATCACGCCCGGCGATTCGTCGGCGTTCTGCATGGCATGGGCTGCAAGTTCACCATCGACGATTTCGGATCGGGCGTGGCTTCGTTCTCGAGCCTGAAGAACCTGCCGCTCGACTATCTGAAACTCGACGGATCTTTCATGCGCAACCTGGCGCGGGATTCGGTAAGCCAGACCATGGTGACCGCGATGATCAAACTCGCGCGAACTCTCAATTTCAAGATCATTGCCGAGCAGGTGGAAGACGTTGCCGCGCTCGACGTTGCCCGCAGGATGGGCGTGGATTTCGTTCAGGGATTCGTGATCGCGCGGCCCGCCAAGCTGGCGCTCGCGGCCTGAATTTTTTCGGAGAGTCATCAAGATGTCAGTTGCTCAAAGCCAAGGCAGCGCACCGTGCCGCTTCCGTGGCCAACACCCTACCGTGGCCCGCTCGGCGTCGCGCATTTCCCTGGTGAGCGCCACCGGGCGCACGCGGCGCGGAATGGTGTGCCATTCCACCGTTCGCGGCCTGCGCGCCAGCAGCCGTCCGCGCCTGCGGGACTCGCGCCAGCGCCGACCGGCATCGCGCAATTCGCCGCCGCGCAGAACCTCCTAGTCGAACCAGCCTCCTCTGCGCGATCATTCCGCTCCTGCCATTGACGGGGGCCGAATGAGACTAGTGACTGCGAAACAAGGTTGCGTTGTGCGGCCCTGGGTCATGGCCGACAAATCCAGCCTCATTGCCAACGCGAACAATCGCAATGTCTGGCGTAATCTCGCCGATATCTTTCCGCATCCCTACACCGAAGCCGACGCGGAGCACTGGCTGCGCACCGCGAACGCGCCCGACCGCAGCATCAAGCTCGCCATCGAGGTCGATGGTATGGCGGTCGGCGGCGTCGGTGCGCGCGCGGGCGAGGGCATCTTCGTGCGCACCGCGCAGTTCGGCTACTGGCTGGGCGAACCGCATTGGGGAGCGGGCATCGTCACCGCGGCCGGGCGTGCGCTGCTCGATCACCTGAAGCAGGATGGCCGCTTTGCGCGCCTCGAAGCACCGGTGTTCGAATGGAACCCTTCGTCCATGCGTGTACTCGAAAAGCTTGGGTTCGAACGTGTCGCTGTACTGCGCAAGAGCGTCACGAAAGACGGGCAGCTCATCGACAGCGTGCTCTATTCCAAACTACTGGATCATTGAGGACAAACCAGATGCTGAAGACCTACAAGGGGAGCTGCCATTGCGGCGCGGTGAAGTTCGAGGCCGACATCGATCTCGCGCAGGGTACCAACAAGTGCAACTGCACCATCTGCACCAAGACACGCAACTGGAACGCCATCATAAAGCCCGAGGCGTTCCGCCAGATCTCGGGCGCGGACGCGCTCAGCGACTATCGCTTCGGCAGCAAGCAGGGACAGCATCTCTTCTGCAAGACCTGCGGCGTGCGCACGTTCGAGCGTGGCCATGTCAAGGAAATCGGTGGCGACTACGTGTCGATCAAGCTCGCCAGCCTCGACGAACTGGATTTGTCCGAGCTCATCGAAGCCCCGGTGCGCTACGCGAACGGACGCGACAACCAATGGTGGGAGCCGCCGGCCGAGACGCGGCATCTTTGATGCAACCCTGGGGTAGAGCCATGAAACGAGTGACCGGCGCTGGAGTTGACCGTGGAGGCTACATGAAGATTCCGCCGCTCCTTTCCCGTCGACGCGTCCTGGCTGCCTCCGGGGCCTGCGCAACGTTCGCCGCGGTGGGCGGATCCGTGCTCGCGGCCGAGCAGCTCCGACGCACACCCACCCAGGCGCTCGGGCCGTTCTATCCACTCGAGAAGCCGCTCGACCACGATGCCGACATGACGCTCGTCAAAGGCCACAAGGAGCGCGCGAAGGGGCAGGTGGTGCATGTGATGGGCCGCGTGCTGAATGCCGATGGGCAGCCGGTGAAGGGCGCGCGCATCGAGATCTGGCAGGCCAATACCCACGGGCGTTACACGCATCCGAGCGACAGCAATCCGGCGCCACTCGATCCTAACTTCGAGGGCTACGCAAAACTGCTCACCGACGCCGAGGGACGATACCGCTTCAAGACCATCAAGCCGGCACCTTATCCGGCGGGCGACTTCATACGGCCGGCGCACATCCATTTCGATGTTGCCGGCAGGCTCAATCGCCTGGTTACCCAGATGTATTTTCCAGGTGACCCGAACAACGCCGACGATCTCGTCCTGGCCATAGCGACGAAGAACAAACAACTCCTGATGGCCGAGATTCGCCCGCCGACAGCGGACCTCGAGCCGGACTCACTGCTCGCGCATTGGGACATCGTTCTGGAACAGGGGTGAAGCGCGGAATCAGAGCTCGTCGCGTATCGACTCGCGCAGCCAGTCCTCGGCGGGCCGGCCACTCCAGCGCTTGGCAACATGACCGTCGCGGCTGATGAGATAACTCAGCGGGTAGATCTTGCCGGCGCGGTAATAATCATCCGCTTTCGCAAGCCTGCCCTGTACGCCCTCGAAGTGATTCGAACGCAGAAATTTCTCAAGGACCTCGGGCTCTTCGAGCGATAGATAGAGCACCACGAGCCCCTCATTCCTGAATTCCGTCTGCGCGCTCGACAACATCGGCATTTCGTGCCGGCACGGGCCGCACCAGGTCGCCCAGAAATTCACGAGCACCACCTTGCCGCGATACTCCGAGAGATGGCGTGCCTCGCCGCTGGTTTCGATGAAGTGCAGTTCCGGCGCAGGGGCACGCAGCGTCGGCATCAACGCCGAAATCGGAGTCGAGCGGCCGTCAAGCCGCTGCAGGATCGCCAGCAGGGCGAGGGTCACGAGCAGAGTCGCCGGGATACCGAATCGCAGCGTGCGTGCGTGCGGGTGATCGAATGGACGCCGGAACCACCATATCGCGAGGGCCAGCAGGATTGCCGTGGCGACGTAGAACGATGGCGCGCGGAACCAGAGCTGCGCAGGCCCCAGGCGCCCGGTCAGCTGCAGTGCGGCGATTCCGCCGGCCACGCTGGATCCACCCACGATCAGCAGCCAGCCGACAAGCGAGACGCGGCCTAGCAAGGTGATCCCGACGACGATGCACGCGGCGGCCAGCCCCAGGAGAATCAGGATCGATGAGGTGGCGACTTCCATACGCCATCGATTGTGTCACCGCCGGCCAGTGGTTCCGGCGCGATCCGCTGTAAGACTTCAGGCGATGGTGCCGATGACCCTGGCCATGCCGCGCAAGCCCGTCTGCCGGCGCGTTTCGAATCCGATGGTCTCGAGGCTGGCAACCACACGGTCCGGTGACAGGCGCAGCTTTCGGTAACTGCTGACGCGGGTATCCCAGGCGTCGCCGGCGCGCTCGTGCAGGATGTCGTGCACGACCACGGTGTCTTCTTCGTATTCGAGGAAGCAGGTGAGAATTCGGCGTTCGTCGCTGCGTACCGGAATGAAACGCGCATCGCCGAGAAGAGGCTCGCTGTAGTCGCGAAACGAGAGTACGAAGTGGCCACCTGGGCCGAGCGCTTCGTGCACTTCCTGCGCCAGGAAATCGACGTGCGTATGTTCCGGCAGATGGGTGAGCGTGTCGCCCATGCATAACACCGCGGCCGGCTTTTCCTTGAGGAGCGTGCGAAATGACAGCAGGTCGTCCGCGACCGATTCGACGGCCAGGCCGTCGGCCAGTCGATCAAGTTCATTCAGCAGTTCCGGCGAACTGTCGATAGCGAGTACGCGCATGCCATCACGAGCGAGAGGAATGGCGTGCATGCCAAACCCCGCGCCGAGGTCCACTACCAGGCCACCAGTGGGCAGTTGCAATTGCAGCTCGTCGATCTCGGATTTGCCGGCGTCGAGCGCGGCCTCGACGCTGCCGGCCATCCAGGTGTAGACGGGCGCGAGAAGCTGCGCGTAGTGGTCAGAGACGGTGTTCATGTGATGGGAAGGAGATATCCCGTAGCGAACGCCAATACAAGCCCCAATGCAGACGGACGATCAGCCAGAACACCCACGGGAAGCGCACTTTCCTCGACTTGTGGTGGAACATCCGTTGCGCGACGAGCGCCCCGGGCCAGCCAGCCATCAGGCTGAGAAAATGCAGCATCTGTTCGCTCGTGCCGGTTCGGCCTTTTCGCACGCATCGTGCGGGCCGTGGCTACCTGATTTCGCTACCGGGCAAATTTCCGGCGGCTGCCGCGCCCGCGTTCGCGGCACGCGAGATTCCCAGCTTCTTCATGCGGTGGCGCAGAGTTGCGGGCTTGAGTCCGAGCTTGAGCGCGGCGCCGTGGCTTCCTTCGATGACCCAGTGTGTGGCATTGAGCACGCGCAGGATGTGATCACGCTGCACCACGTGCAGTCCGGTGCTCAACGTGTCGTCGAAGTCCACCGGGCCCGCAAGCGCAGTGCGCGCGGTGGCGGCGGGATCGCCGGCCGCCGCGACGAGCGCCGCCCGCTCGGCGGGCGCGGTGGTGCCGAGGAAGTCCGTGGTGATCTTGAGCACGGGGGCGTCCTGCATGACCAGCGCGCGCTCGACGAGATTCTCGAGTTCGCGGATGTTTCCGGGCCAGCTGTAGTTGGAGAGTTCCGACAAGGATTGCGAATCGACGCTCTGAATCCGTCGACCCATCTTGCGGGCACATTTGCGCACGACATCCTGAATCAGCAGCGGGATGTCGTCGACGCGAGCCCGCAGCGGCGGAAGGTCGATGCCGATCATGGTGAGGCGGTCGTAAAGCGCTTCGCGAAATTCGCCGTCGCGCACTTTGCGGAACAGGTCGCGATTGGTGGACGCGATGATGCGCACGTTGACGCTGGCCGCGCTGCCAGGTTCGCCATGTGAAGTGGGCAGGGCGGCAAACAGCCTGGCCTGCATGTCAGGCGAGAGAGCACCGACTTCGTCGAGGAACAACGTGCCGCCGACGGCGAGCGCCAGGGTTTGCGGGAGAGCATTGAGATCCGAATCGATGCTCATCGCGGCGCAGTCGATCTTCACGAATGGCTTCGCCGCGCGCGCGCCGTCAGCGTGTATGGCGCGGGCGACGAGTTCCTTGCCGGTGCCGGGCTCGCCCCGGACCAGCACATTGGCCGCGGCCATTGCGGCGCGGCGGATGTCGTTCATCACGCGCACGTGCGCCGGGCTCACACCGATCATGCCGTCGATGTCATGAGCGGCCGCGACTTCCGCACGCAACTGGCGTCTCTGACCGCGCAGCAGCGCGCGTTCGCGCTTGACGTGCACGAGCCGCAGTTCCGCGGCAGCGCGGTTGGCAAGGATGTCGCAGATGGCACGCTGAATGGGGGTGAGCGAAGGCACGTGTTCGCTGTAGGCACACAGGTGACCGAGCACTGCGCCGTCGTTGGCGGCCAGCGGCATGCCGAAGTAACCGCCCTGTTTCTGCGGAGCACCGGGAAACGAGGCCGCGGTCAGTTCGACGGTCAACGACTGGCCAGCCTGCACCTTTGCGCAGGGCGTTCCCTCGAGATCGAATTCGTAGTTAGGCGCGGGCGCGCCGGCGCGCCAGACAGCGAGCGTCCGCGCCCGCCGGTTGGCGGCGGCTTCGCAAACCATCGCCTCCCCTGCGCCGAGCACTTCGCCGAGATGTGCGGCCAGCGCGGGGAAAAAGTTGTCACCGCGCGCGCGAGCCAGGCTCGCGGCCAGCGTTTCGAGAGCTTCGCCCGGGTCAGGCACTGATGTTTCACCGACACTCTAATAAGAGTGTGGCGAGTATAGGCGAGCCTTGGCACGCAGCGAAGCGTGGCGAGCCGCGCACCGTCTCAGGGCGATCAGCAGGCTAGCGGCGAGCTAACTTCCCGTCGAGCGCCAGCGCGCCGCCGCCGCATACCGCGATGACCGCGAGCATGTAGGCCCAGAGCACATGTTGTGCGATAGCCGCCTCGTAGCCCTCGGCTGCGAGTACGTGCCAGTACGAGAGCACGGCCATCGCGTTTACCGCAAAAAGGCCGAGCGCTCCGAATCGCGTGAACAGGCCGAGCACGAGCAGCGCGGGGAAGAAGAGTTCGCCAAAGGTCCCGACCACCGCCGCGACGCCGGGCGAGATCAGCGGCACCTGGTATTCCTCCTGGAAAAGCAGCAGCGTGGTGTCCCAGGTGGTGAGCTTCAGCCAGCCAGCCTTGAGGAATTGCCAGCTCACCCACAGCCGCGTGGCGAGCAGCAGCCACGGGCGGAGCAAGTCGAGAAGGCGAGCTGAGGCGGCATGGCCGTTGATGGCCGGTGTCAAGCTGTTCATCGAGACTCCCTGGGTTGTTAGCGCTTTAGACCGGGAACAGCGCTGCAATATTGCAGGTGGTTTGCGTGTTTGGAGAGGGTGTATGCGCAACGGGTCAGATTCGGAGCGAGGGCGGCCGGAATCAAACACTTAAGTGGCCGCCAGGACTCAGCTGTCCGCGCGTGTGTGATTGGTGCCACGCAACGCCGGGCGGCAACGGTGGCGTGCTGCGGGCGGCACGGGAATTTCCGCGGGACGCATGCAGCAAATTGGGTTACTTTCGCCCGCAATCCGGGGTTGGGAGACGAGAGCGATGCAACTGTCGCAAATGTGGCGTGAGCATCTGCAGGCAGGCTGTCCAGCCGAAATGCGCGCCGTGAGCATCGCGGGCATGTCGGCGGGTGCGCTCGATGCCGAAATCACCGCCTGTGTAAGCGCCTGCGTGACTCACTCGCTGCGCATGGATTCCCGCATCGAGCGCCGGCTGCATGACATCGCGCATGCACTCGAAGACTTTCAGGGGCAGGGGACGCCCGAAGTGGCCGCCTACTGCAATCGCCTCAACAAGCTGGTCAGCGCAGTGCTGGTGAATGCCGGGCCAGCCGAAGCATCCCAGGACATGGGCGAGACGATGCCGGTGGCCGCCCGTCAGCCGGTGCGCCCGCGAATGCGGCGTAGATAGGTGATGCCGGGACAAGGTGGTGCCGGGCACCAGAAGCCGTAGTTCGCTACGCACCTCGTCCCGCCAATATCCCCGATC
>DASTTJ010000026.1:0-5444 GCA_035760205.1 Steroidobacteraceae bacterium
CACGAGTGCCGCGCAGCATGGTGCAATAGGCAATGCGATTAGTTGCCATCGCCAGCCTGCTGCGGTCAATCGTGCGCAGCCTGCTGCTGGCGGCCTTGCTCGCAACGCCTGCCCAAAGCCTTGCGGCGCCCAGCGAATACCAGGTAAAGGCGGTATTCCTTTTCAATTTCTCGCGTTTCATCGAGTGGCCGGCTTCGACTTTCAGCGATGCGCAGTCGCCATTCGTCGTCGGCGTGTTTGGCCACGATCCGTTTGGCACCGACCTCGACAAGGTGGTGAAAGGCGAAACGGTGAAAGGTCATCCGCTCGTGGTGCGCCGGATACGCAATGCGGCAGAGGCAGCGGAATGTCAGATTGTTTTCATTCATCAGTCGGAAATCCGCAAGCTCGATGAGCTCCTGTCCGCGCTCAAGGAACAGAGCACGCTCACGGTCAGCGACCTGCCGGGTGCAGCACAACGCGGTGTGATGATCCGGCTGGTCACGGAGGGCGGCCGGGTGCGGATGCGCGTCAACGTGGAGTCGGCACGTGCCGCGCAGCTCACCATCAGTTCCAACCTGTTGCGTTCGGCGCAGATCGTGCCGGCCGAAAGGGGGCATTGACGATGCAGTCGATGCCTATACGCCGCAAACTCATGCGCATGGTCCTGCTGACCAGCGGGATCGTGATCCTGTTCACCTGCGCCATGTTCGTGACCTACGAAGTGGTCACGTTCAAGCAGACCATCGCGCGACAACTCGACATCCTGGGCAAGGCGATCGCGCAGAACAGTACCGCGGCGCTGGCCTTCGACAATCCCGACGATGCGCGCGTGGTGCTGTCGGCGTTCAAGGCGGATCCGCACATTGTTTCCGCCGCGTTGTACAGGCGGACGGGTGAAATGTTCGCCGCGTTTCCCGAAGGGATCGCGCGCGAAGCGTTGCCGTCCAGCGTGCAGGCGGATGGCTATCGATTCGAAGGCGGATACGTGGTCGGTTTCGAGCCCGTGCGGCTCAACGACGAGATGTTGGGCACATTGTTCGTCAAGTCGGACCTGAATGCGATCGATCAGCGATTCGGGCTCTACGCGATCATCACGGGCGCGGTCATCGTGCTCGCCGTGCTGCTGGCATACATCGTGGCGACCCGGCAGCAGTTGGAAATATCGGCACCCATTCTCGAACTCGCGAAGACCGCACACGCGGTCTCGGACCACCACGACTACAGCGTGCGCGCGGAGTCCCTGGGGGCGCGGGAGATCATCGTGCTGACCGATGCCTTCAATCACATGCTGACGCGAATACAAGAATCGGAAACTCGTTCGCGCGCGCAGATGGGGCGACTGTCGCTGCTGCAGCACATCACGATCGCCATCGGTGACCGGCACGATTTGCAGAGCATCTTCCAGGTGGTTCTGCGGAACGTGGAAGAAAATCTGCCCATCGATTTCGGCTGCGTGTGTCTGTACGACCCGAGCACCGCCACGTTGACGGTGAACACGGTCGGGCCCGCGAGCCATGCGCTTTCGGTCGGGCTTGGTCTGATTGCGGAGACGATCGTCCCCATCGATGAGAATGGACTCTCCACGTGTATCCGCGGTCGCATGGTCTATGAACCCGACACACGACGCCTTCCGTTCGCATTCCCGCAGCGTTTCGCCGGCGTGGGGCTGCACTCCCTGGTGATCGCGCCACTGCTGGTCGAGGCCAGCGTGTTCGGCGTGTTCGTCGCCGCGCGCCGTCCAGCCGATGCCTTCAGCAGCGGCGATTGTGAATTCCTCATGCAGCTTTCCGGTCACGCGGCCCTTGCCTCGCACCAGGCGCGGTTGCACGGCGCGCTTCAGCAGGCGTACGACGAACTGCGCCAGTCGCAACACACGGTGATGCAGCAGGAGAGATTGCGCGCGCTCGGGCAGATGGCGAGCGGCATCGCGCACGACATCAACAACGCCATCTCGCCGATATCGCTTTACACCGACTCGCTGCTCGAACGCGAGCCCGGCCTGAGCGACAAGGCGCGCAATTCGCTCATCGTGATCCAGCGCGCCATCGACGGCGTCGCGGGCACTGTGGCGCGCATGCGTGAGTTCTACCGCCAGCGCGAGCCGGAAATGACGCTCGCGCTCGTCGATCTGAATGCTGTGGCGAAGCAAGTCACCGAACTCACGCACGCCAAGTGGTTCGACTTGCCGCAGCAGCGCGGAAACTCCATCGAACTGCACATGGATCTCGCCGGCAAACTTCCCGGCATCATGGGCGCGGAAAATGAAATCCGCGATGCGCTGACCAACCTCATCTTCAACGCAGTCGACGCCATGCCCGAAGGCGGGATCCTCACCGTGCGCACATTTGCCCGGCCCGGCCCGGGACAATCGCAACTCGTCCGCGTCGAAGTGACGGACACCGGCGTCGGCATGGACGATGAGACACGCCGCCGCTGCCTCGAACCCTTCTTCACGACGAAAGGCGAGCGGGGCACGGGCCTTGGCCTGGCGATGGTTTACGGGATGATCCAGCGCCACAGCGCCGAGTTCGACATCGAAAGCGAAGTGGGCATGGGCACCACGATGCGAATCACTTTCCCGGCATATACGCAGCCGCTCGTGGCGACTCCGCGTCCCACGGACGGACACGTGCCGATGAGGCGGCTGCGGATCCTGCTCATCGACGACGATCCGATCATCATCAAGGCTCTCGAAGATTCGCTGGCAGGCGATGGGCACGTCACTGTCGCCGCGAGCGGTGGACAGGCCGGCCTCGATGCATTCACCGCGGCGCTGGGTAGCAAGCAGGCCTTCGACCTCGTGGTCACCGATCTGGGCATGCCCGCCGTCGATGGCCGCCGCGTCGCCGAGGGCATCAAGCGCCGGTCATCGGGCACGCCCGTGATCATGCTGACGGGGTGGGGCTCGCGCATGATCGCCGAGAAGGAGACGCCGGCATTCGTGGACCGCGTGCTCAGCAAGCCTCCCCGATTGCTGGAATTGCGCGCCGCATTACGCGAGCTCACCGTCGTCTGACCTCGCGGTTGACACGTTGCGGCGCGTCCGTATATTGGCGCGCGCTGAGGGGGACGAAAGAGCGCGGCCAAGGAATGGCGTTTCAACGCCAAGGATGGCCAATGAAATTCTCAAGGACTGACACTGCGGCGGCACTCGGCGCCGTATTTCTCGCGTCTGCATTTCAGGCACACGCGCAATATCAGATGGAAAGGTTGTCGCGCGGCGTCGTTGCCGTGCGCACCAGCAGTTCGCAGGTCTACGTCGGCTGGCGCCAGTTCGGAAACGAGCCGTCCAGCACGGGGTACAACCTGTACCGCTCGAGCAACGGCGGATCGCCCGCGTTGCTGAACGGCACGCCACTGACCGCGTCCACCAACTTCGTCGACACCGCAGCGCCGCCGACGCAGTCGAACGCGTACACCGTGCGAGCCGTCGTGGGCGGCGTGGAGCAAGGCGCCAGCGCGGCGTTCACCTTGCCGGCCAACGCGCCCACGCGTCAGTACCTGGAAATCCCGCTGCAGATTCCTGCGGGTGGCACCACGCCGTCGGGTGAGGCGCACACGTACACCGCCAACGATCTTTCGGTGGGCGACCTCGACGGTGATGGTGAGCTGGAGTACGTGCTCAAGTGGGATCCGACCAATGCCAAGGACAATTCGCAAAGCGGCTACACGGGCAACGTGTTCCTCGATGCGTATGAGTTGGACGGCACGCGGCTGTGGCGCATCGATCTCGGCCGCAATATCCGCGCCGGCGCGCACTACACGCAGTTCCAGGTGTACGACTTCGATGGCGATGGCCGTGCCGAGGTGATGTGCAAGACCGCGGATGCCACGCGCAGCGGCACGGGGCAGGTCATTGGCAATGCCAACGCGGATCACCGCAATTCGGGCGGTTACATCCTGGCGGGCCCGGAGTACCTCACGGTATTCAACGGCCAGACCGGCGCCATCCTCGCCACTGCTAACTACGTCCCGGCGCGCGGCAACGTCGGTGACTGGGGTGATACCTACGGCAATCGCGTCGATCGCTTCCTGGCCGGCGTTGCGTATCTCGACGGCCAGCGTCCCAGCGCCATCTTCAGCCGTGGCTACTACACACGGGCGGTAATCGCCGCCTGGGACTGGCGCAACGGCCAGCTCACGCAGCGCTGGGTGTTCGACAGCAACGCGTCGGGCAATAGTGCGTATGCCGGCCAGGGCAACCACAACCTGTCCATCGCCGACGTCGACCAGGATGGCCGCCAGGAGATCATCTTTGGCGCCGCCACCATCGACGACAATGGCGGACGTCTCTACGTAAGCGGCCTGGGGCATGGCGATGCGCTGCACGTGGGGGATTTCGTCCCCTCACGTCCCGGCCTCGAGATCTGGGACATCCACGAATCCGGCAACCAGCTCGGTGCCGACCTGCGCGATGCGCGCACCGGTGCGCGCATCTTCGCCACTCCTAACAACAACGGCGCGGAAGGCCCGGGCCGTGGCGTTGCCGCGGATATCTGGTCCGGAAATGCCGGCGCGGAGTACTGGGGGGCGGGGCCCAACATGACCCAACTGCGCAATGCCTCGGGCGCCAACATCGGCCGCAATCCTGGCTCAGCCAATTTTCTCGCCTGGTGGGATGCGGACACCGTGCGCGAGTTGCTCGACGGAAACCACGTCGACAAATACGGCACGGGCGGCGATACGCGGCTGCTGACGGCCGACGGCACGACGTCCAATAACGGCACCAAGTCGACGCCGGCATTGAGCGGAGACGTGTTGGGCGATTGGCGCGAGGAAGTAATCCTGCGCACCACCAACAATGCGGCGCTGCGCATCTACACCACCACCAACGTGGCCACCAACCGCATCTACACGCTGCTCCACGATCCACAGTACCGCGTCGCGCTGGCGTGGCAGAACACGGCCTACAACCAGCCGCCGCACCCGGGATTCTTCATCGGCGGCAACATGCCGACTCCGCCGACGCCGAACATCGTGCTCGTCGGTGGGACACCGCCGGATCCGCAGCCCGGAACGTCGGTCTATCAACTCGAAACGGCGTCGCTCGGGGGTGGCACCGTCAGTGAGAGCACCAATGGCGGGTTCATTGGCAGCGGCTACGCCAATTTTTCCGCCACGGGCGGGTTCGCGCAGGTGAACAACGCGGATGGCCGCGGCGGCGGCAGCCACGCCATTCGCATTCGTTATGCGCTGGGCGTGACCGCGAGCCGTACGGGGCGAGTGCTGGTCAACGGCGTGGCGCAGAACATCACGTTCAATTCCACGGGAGCATGGAGCACGTGGGCGACACAGAACCTAACGTTCACTTTCAACAACGGCACGGTGAACACCATCCGCTTCGAGTCGAACGGACAGGACCTTGCGAATATCGATCAGGTGGAAATCCTTTAGGCCATACCCGGACGACGCGGGTCCTACTGTGACGCAAGTTTTACAAATGGAGGCTTACGGCCCGCCAC
>DASTTJ010000027.1:0-5125 GCA_035760205.1 Steroidobacteraceae bacterium
GCGGCCGGGGCGGGCCCACACTGAGATCGGGCTCGAGACCGGCAGTGACGCGGCACGGCGCAATGGGCATGGTGACCGCCACCTTGTCCGCGGGTTGCAGCATGTAGCGCTCGCGCGCCGCCGGATCGTCGATGACCGTCACCGTGGTGTTCAACTCGAGCGGCTGGGCGCCGCCGATCGAGGACAGCGAGAACTCCGAACGTGTGCGCCCATCGCTGGCACGCCACATCCGCACGGTGTTCTGCCGCACGATGCGATTGCCGTCGGGAAGCGTGGTGACGGTTTGACTGGTGCCGAGAGCTGAATATGGCGCGCCCGTAACGAGCCGCACATTGTTAGGCGCCGGACCCGCGACCGAACCTACGCCCGATGAGGGCGAGGGCGGGCATGCCGGCACCGCGGCGCCTTCTTCCGCGTGCGCGTGCAAGCCGAACACGCCCAAGAGCCACAGTGCCTTACTGAACCTGCGGCGCGACGTCATCGTGTCCTCCATTCCTGGGTGCGGTATCCGCGGGCACGATCCGCTCGATGCGGAATGTGCCGTCGTTCGAGACCACCACATCGATCCAATAGCGGGTGCTGGTGTTCTTCGAGTCCGGATCTACGGCCACGAGGATTCCCTGCGCCGAATACTCAGCGGGAACCTTGAACGACACGGAGTCGGTCGGCCACATGGCGAGATCGGCGGGTGGCCAGGCGGCGTCACGCGAGGCTGCAGGGTTCGCCACGGACAGCTCACGCGTGTGCTCGATCTTCATGCCGATGAAAATTCCGACGCCAATGGCGAGTGCCGCGATGCCGGCCGCTGCGGCATATCGCCACAGGCGCAGGGGCGGGCGCCCGGCGGCGAGCGGTTTGTTCTGAATCTTTTGGCACCTATCTGCGACCAATGTGCCGATTCGCGCATCTAGGTCGGAGCTGGGCGCGATTTGCGCCAGGTCGCGCGCGTATTGCTTCAACAGCTGCGCGGTATGCGGATGTGGATCGCGGGTTTCGAGGTCGTCGTTCATGAGGTGCCTCGTTGGGCCATCGGCGGCTCGCATTGCAAGTCGATCAACTCGAGCGAGGCCAGGCGAATGGTGAGCAACGCACGCGCGCGATGCAGTCGCGAACGGACTGTGCCGATCGGGCAATCGAGAATGCCAGCCACCGTGGCATATGGCAGCTCTTCGAGATCGCACAGCGCGATGACTTCGCGATGCTGAGGCGGAAGCTCGAGCATCGCGCGCCGGAATGCAGCCGTCACTTCCGAAAGGGCGATCTCGTCGGCGGGCCCTCGGGAATCGAGCGGATGCATGGGCGAAGTGTCACTTTCCGTATCGAGCTCGACCCACCGCCGCTGCTGGCGGAAGTGGCGGCTGACGCGATAACGGAGCACGCCACACAGATAGCCGTACACCGTACCCAGTGCAGGATCGAACGACATCGGCTCGCGCATCAGTGCGACGAAAGTATCATGAACCATGTCTTCGGCCGCCTGGCGAGAGCGGCACATTGCCGAGGAGAATCGCAGCAGCGCGCGGCCGTGGCGTTGATAGAGCTCGCGTACGGCGCTGGCGTCGCCCTTGGCGAGCCGCGACATGCATTCGGAATCGTCGCCCATTGTTTTCGTGTCCCCTGCGCAACGTATTCGTGCGACGCCAGCATTGGGGCGACGCACGCGCGAAAAGTTCCTGCGTGCATGCGTGATGCGCAGCGCGCCGTGTACGCGACTCTCAGGCGCGTTCAACGGGGACACCGATGACATAACCTTCACCGTGCACTGTCTTGATGATGCGCGGCACGCGCGCATCGTCGCCGAGAACCTGGCGCAGCCGGCTGATGCGCACATCGATGCTGCGATCGAACGGCCCGGCGTCGCGGCCGCGCGCGAGCTCGATCAGCTTGCCGCGCGAGACGACGCGATTGCCGTGCGCCAGTAGTGAGGAGAGCACGCGGTACTCGGAATTGCGCAAGCTGGCGCGTTGTCCCTGTGGATCGCGCAGCTCGCGAGCCACGCTGTCGAGTTGCCAGCCGCCGAAGCGGAAGAGGCGTGCGCGTGTGGTTGCGGCGGGCGCACCCGCGCCATTCACGCGCCGCAGGATATTGCGCATACGTGCCAGCAATTCACGGGAATTAACCGGTTTTGCGAGATAGTCATCCGCGCCCATTTCGAGTCCGAGGATGCGATCCACATCGTCGGCGCGCCGCGCGATGATGATGAAGGGCACGTCACTGGCTGCGCGCAATGAACGGCACTGACGCATGCCCTCGTCCTCGCCCAGGTGCACATCGAGCACCACCAGGTCGATGCGCGAGCGCTCGAGCGCGCGCAGCATGCCGGCGCCGCTGCTCGCCGTAGTGACCCGATATGCGGATCGTTCCAAGTGGCCGGCGAGCGAAGCGCGTGCCTCACGGTCCTCGTCGACGATCAGAATGTGTTTTTGTGTGGCCATGGTCATTGCGAGTGCTCGAGCACCTCTCCGGTGTCATTGCCACGAGCAACGCCAATAGTTCCATTTCCGCAAGTGGTTACCTTCCGTAACACCCCGTAACAATTCGTTTCGAACCGGAATGCGCTTCCCCGGTCGTATTGCGGAATGAAGTGGCTGATCTTGTTTGCCTTGCTAGTTAGTGCGCTGCCCACGCGTGCCGACGAGCCGCTGGAGTTTGCTGTCAGCGGAATTCGCGTGGAGGGCCTGCAGCGCATCAGCGAAGGCACGGTGTTCAACACGCTGCCCATCAACATCGGTGACCGCATCGGTGCACAGCGCGTGCGTGAGGCTTTGCGTGCGCTCAACGACACCGGCTTCTTCCGCGACGTGGAGCTGCGTCACGAAGCTCCCGGCACCCTGGTGGTGGTGGTCCAGGAACGTCCGTCAATCCGCACCTTCGAAGTCAAGGGCAACAAGGAAATCAAGACTGAAGACCTCATGAAGTCGCTGCGCAACGTGGGCCTTGCCAGCGGCAAGATCCTCAATCGCTCGACGCTCGAGGACACGCGCCAATACCTTATCGAGCAGTACTTCGCACGGGGCCGTTACGACGTGCGCGTCGACGCCAAGGTGGCAGAGCAGCCGAACAACCTGGTCGACGTGCACGTGGACATCGTCGAGGGCAAGCGCGTGCGTATCCGCCAGATCAACGTCGTGGGCAACCAGCGATTCAGCGACAAGGAATTGCTCGCCGGCATGGAGCTCAAGGCGTCGAATCTTCTGTCGTTCTACCGGGGCGACGATCGCTACTCTCGGCCGGCACTCGAGGGCGATCTGGAAAAGCTGCGTTCCTATTATATGGATCGGGGCTATGCGGATTTCGAGATCACCTCGACGCAGGTGGCGCTTTCGCCGGAGAAGGACGATCTCTACATCACGTTGAACGTTTACGAGGGGACCACATGGAAGATGGGCGCGATCAAACTCGCAGGCCGATTTGTGGTGCCAGAGGATGTGCTGCGCCAGTTCGTGATCGTGCGGCCAGGAGATCAATATTCACAGCGCCTGATCGCCGCCACGGAAGAGGCACTGCGCAACCGGCTGGGCGAAGCCGGTTTCGGATTCGCGGAAGTGGCGACGGTGCCGAACGCGAATCCGGACACGGGTGAGATCGCGCTCACTTTCCACATCGAGTCGAATGCACGCACCTACGTCCGGCGCATCAACTTCGAGGGCGTGGAAAAGACGAACGATGAGGTACTGCGCCGCGAGATGCGCCAGCTCGAGGGTTCAGTCTTGTCGAATGCGGCGTTGAGCCGCTCGGAAGAGCGCCTGCAGAGGCTTCCATACATCGAGAAGGTTTCCTCCGAGACGAACCGGGTGGAAGGAACCCCCGACCTAGTGGACATCGACGTAACGGTCGAAGAGGGGCCTTCATCGCAGCTCGGCGGCGGCATCGGCTACTCGGAGCGGCAGTCGTTCATGCTCAATGGAAGCTTTATCGACAGCAATCTGTTCGGCTCCGGCGACCGGTTCTCGGCCGAGCTCAACGGCGGCGAGTACAGCCAGGTGTTCAGCGTCGCGCACACCGATCCGTATTTCACCATCGATGGCATCTCGCGCTCGTTCAGTGCTTCGTACGTGGAGCGCGAGCGGCTCACCTCGTCGTTCTCGCAGTTCACGACGCAGACCTACAGTGCCGGCGGCAGCATCGGCTATCCGATCTCGGAGGCGCAGTACCTCAATGTCGGCCTGTCCTACAGCCACGAAGATCTGGCGACGCACTCCAGTAGTTCGACGCAGTTGCGCGACTGGGTGCGCCACAACGGCGACTACTATTTTCGCCGAATCGGAACGGGCCGGGTTCTTGGCACGTTGCTGGACACCGTCGAGATCACCGGTGGCTGGTTGTACGACAGCCGCAACCGCACGCTGTTTCCGACGCGCGGTGGCTCGTACCGGGTGAGCTTCGCGGTGTCGCCGCCGGGCAATGACGTGAACTACGCGACGGCGAACCTCCGTTCGCAGCAGTTCTTCCGGGTTCCGGGAGTCGAATGGCTCGAACGATTCCCGTTGTCCGTCAGCACTCATCTTGGATGGTCCACCGCATTTGGTGAGACAACGGCGGTGCCGCCCCACCGGCATGTATTCACAGGAGGCGCCGATTCGGTGCGTGGATTCCGCGACGGCACGCTGGGGCCACGCGATTCGCTCGGCAACCCCTACGGCGGTGACGCGGGCGTGTCGGCGCAGTTCGAAGCCATCATCCCGCTGCCCGCGAAATTCCAGTCGTCGGCGCGCTTGAGCCTGTTCTACGACCTCGGCCAGTCGTTTTATCTGGGCGACACCGAGTTCCGCAACAAGCGCGGCGACCGGACTGATTACCGCTTCGATCTCGGCGAGATCCGCAGTGCCGCCGGTGTCGCCGTGCAGTGGTTGTCGCCCATGGGCCTGTTCAAATTCTCGTGGGCGCATCCGCTTCGTTACCAGGATGAGACACGCCTCGAATTCGGCGACGAGATCGAGGAGTTTCAATTTTCAGTCGGCACCGCGTTTTGACGCATAGATGGAGTGAATGTAATGAGAATTCGTACCGGAGCATCCCTTGCCCTGATCTGCGCGGCTGCGCTTGCGCTCAATGCCTGCGGCGGCGGCAGCGATGACAGTGGCGAGGATCCGAAGATCCGCCTTCTCAACCTGAGCGCGGGCTA
>DASTTJ010000028.1:0-4095 GCA_035760205.1 Steroidobacteraceae bacterium
CCGCGGCCGGCTTCGCGAAGCCCGGCGCGAAACTCGCGGCCATCTGGCAGCCGCTGAACGAACAGCTCGAAGTGTTCGCCGTGGATGGCGCGGGTGGCATCAATGTAGTTTGGAAGGCGCACAACGGCCGCTGGAATCCACCGTACGTGCTGGGTGGCCCGGGCATTGCGATTTCGGGTACCGACATCGTGGCCTTGTGGGACGCGCAGAGCGCGCGCCTGCATGTGATCACCGTGGGGACCAGGAACCAGCTCATCCAGGCGTGGAAGACCAACAACGGCGCGTGGAAGCCGGGGCCGGGTGCGTATTCCGACGTGTTCGCGCAGCCGGGTCTGGCGGGATCGTGGCCCTTGGGCGCGGCGCTCGCAGGCGTGATGCAGCCTCTGCCGGAGAAAACCCGGCGCGAGATTTTCACCCTGGACGAGAGCCTGGCGGTTCATGCGCTTGCCGGCGACCAGAGATACACTTTCTCGCCACAGTCGCGAATCACGACGGCCAATCTCGGGCCTATCTACGGCGCGCATGCGGCGGCCTGTTCGGCCGTCCTCAGACGCTGGAGCCGCGGATACTACGAAACAGACAAGACGCTGCAAGATTGCATCGACTTCATGGGCATCACTGCGCATTGCGATCGGCAAAATGCGTACGTTACCGTCGGATATCCGCCGCAGGCCGAGTCGCCCAGGTTCCTGCAGTGCACATCGCGATACGAGCCCGACAACGTGGTTGAGCAGTTCGAAAAAATTGCCGTGGCGGTCGCGGAGGGACTGCGCGACGCCGCCATCGCGACAGTCGTGTATTCGCCCGAGATCGTGCAAGGGGCTGCGTGCGTGAATGGCGTGGCGTTCGCCTGCGCGTCGCTCGCGGTCAGTCTCGCGGCGCGCGCCATCGAACTCCCGCCGGAAATCGCGGACGCGGTGGACCTGGCAAGCCACGCGTCGAGTTGCGTGAACGGCGACATCGTGTCGTGCGCCCGCCTCGGCGCTGCCGGTGCAAGTGCAGTCGGCGTGCCGATCCCTGGTGAAGAGGCCGGGCAAATCGCCTTGCTGGCTCAGCAATGCCTGGATGAAGACTATGCGGCGTGTCTGCGGCTCGGCGAGAAGGCCGCGATGGCAGCTGGCGTGCCGATGGGGCAGATCAACCAGGCTGCAAAACATGCGCAGGATTGTTATGAGGGCGACGTGGATGCCTGCATCAAGCTTGGCCACCAGGCCGCGGCGGCGGGCATACCGGTCGGAGGCGTCGCTGACGGCGCCGACAACATGCAGCAGTGCAGTTTTGGAAGTCTCGCGGACTGTCGAGAGCTCGGTCAGGCCATCGCAGCGATTCCGCGCTGAATGCGAGATGGCGTAAGCTGGCGCGATGAAGCGCTACGGCCAAACCCTGAAACTCCGCCCCGAACACCGCGATTCCTACGTCCGTCACCACGCGCAGGTGTGGCCTGAGGTGCTCGAGCAGATCCGTCGCTCGAACATCCGCAACTATTCTATCTACCTGCGCGACGACATCCTGTTCGCGTACTTCGAATACGTGGGAAGCGATTTCGATGCCGACATGCGGGCGATGGCGGCGGATCCGGCGACGCAGCGATGGTGGGCCCTGATGGAGCCCATGCAGGAGAAGTGGCCCAACGCCACACCCGCGGAATGGTGGTCGAACATGGCCGAAGTGTTCCACCTCGATTGAGGCCATGAAGATGTTTCGTAAACTTGCGTTGGCATGCCTGTCATTATTGTTTTTGTCGAATGCGCAGGCGCAGCGGTACGAGCCTACGTGGGAGTCGATTGACGGACGTCCCACACCTGGATGGTGGGGAGATGCGAAGTTCGGCATCTTCATTCACTGGGGTGTGTATTCGGTGCCGGCGTTCGCGCCGAAGGGCGAATACGCCGAGTGGTACTGGGAACGCCTGCGCAAGCCGGCGGGTGCCGATGCGCCGAATGACGACGTGAGAATCCGGCGCGAGACGCGCGCGTTTCACGAACGCGTCTACGGCCGCGACTTCGAGTACCAGGATTTCGCGCCACGGTTCACCGCGGAATTGTTCGACGCGGACAAGTGGGCGGATATCTTTGAAGCGTCGGGCGCGAAATACGTCGTGCTGGTCACGAAGCACCACGACGGCTTTGCGCTGTGGCCCTCCCGCGAAGCAAACGCGAGCTGGGGCCGGCCGTGGAATGCAGTCGAAGTCGGGCCCCGGCGTGACCTCGTGGGCGAGCTCACCACCGCGGTGCGGCGCCGTCACCTCGAGATGGGGTTCTATTTTTCGCTGTACGAATGGTTCAATCCGCTCTGGTTGTCGGGGGACGTGGATACCTACGTGGAACGCCATCTGTTTCCGCAGTTCAAGGATCTCGTCACGCGATATTCGCCGTCGATCATCTTCTCCGATGGGGAGTGGGAACAGCCTTCGGAGAAATGGCGGGCGCCTGAACTCCTGGCCTGGCTGTTCAACGCCAGCGCCGTCGGCAAGCGTGTGGTGGTCAACGATCGCTGGGGCGGCGAGTCGCGCCATCGGCACGGCGGCTACTACACCACTGAGTACGGCGCGGGGCTGCCGGGCGCGAGCCACGCCTGGGAGGAGAATCGCGGCCTTGGCCATTCCTATGGCTTCAACCGCAACGAGGATCTGGCCGACTACGCGAGTGGAACGCGGCTGCTGTTGACGCTCATCGACACGGTGAGCCGCGGCGGCAACCTTCTGCTGAACGTCGGTCCGACGGCCGATGGACGGATTCCCGTGGTCATGCAGGATCGGCTGGCCTTTCTCGGTGAATGGCTGAAACACAATGGTGAGGCTATCTACGCCACGCGCACGTTTCGCGACGGTGCGCAATGGACGGCCGGGCGACGGCAGGAGGTGGATACATCGACCAACTACCGGGCGAGATACGACGTCGACACTCTCACTCTGCGCCCCGCGCCCGGAGATGCGCGCAAGGAAATCCTTTTCACGCGCAAGGGCGGAGTGCTCTACGCGATCCTGCCCCGATATCCGGCAGGCAAACTCACCGTGCGCGACTTGCGCATGGCCAAGGGTGCGCGAGTTAGCCTGCTGGGCTCTCGCCACACCAACATCGCCTGGAGGCAAGCGTCCAAAGATTTGGTCGTCGCCGTCCCGGTGATCGAAGACGGCGAATTGCCGTTTGCGGGACCGCGTGTGCTCAAGATCGAAGGGGCGCTGCTGCCGTAAGACAGTCTCTAGCTACCTGGCGCCCACGACAAACCCAGCTGCAGGCCGATGTCCGGCGTGTTGTTCATGTTCTGCAGGTTCTCGGTGATGCCGAAGGCAACCACGATGTCGTTGCGACGATGCCGGAAGCCAGCCGTCATCTGGTACTTGTTTCCGAGCAACTCTTTCAGATCCGTATCGTGCCGTGAATACACGCTGGTGCTGATGTAACCCTGGATATTCAGATTGGTGTTCGCGGTCAGCGCGTATTCGTAACCCACAATGAGCGTTGGGACGATCTGCCGCTCATGCTCCACCAGGAATTCGCCGCCCGCGTAGTACACCGCGCTGGCATTGGCGTAGAAGGCCTGGCGCGCGCCGCGCCACTGCGCCGCTGCCTGCAAGCCGAAGTCCGAGCGGCCGGTCGACAACAACCTGCGTTCGCCGTCGAGTGCAACCTTGACGGCACCTTCGAAGGAAAGGCTCCAGGAGCGCCCGAGTGGAATGCCTGAATAACGCAACCCGATGGTCGGATCGAGCAGGCCACCGCTGGTCGGCGAGCGGCCGAGACTGGCGTACGAATTCGATTTGAGGTCGTAGATGAGATTGACGCCGTTGCGGGCGACCGCCGGGCGGCCGAAACTGCTGAGCCCGAAGGTGTCGTGAAAACGTTCGACGGCGCCGTCGAGGAAGCCGCGGTCGTACGACACCGCGCTCGTGATGAGGTAGCCCGACAGGCGTGACGAAAATCGGTAGTGCATGGTCACATCGACCGCCGTCATCTCGAGATCGATCAGGTAGTTCTCACCAGGCAAATCCCGAATCGCCGCCAACTCCGCTTCGCCCAATGGGCGCCTGCCGCTCGGCTCGAGATCGGTAAGGTATCGCTCGACACCAGGGCTCATGGCCCAGGTGTTCTGCGT
>DASTTJ010000029.1:0-4483 GCA_035760205.1 Steroidobacteraceae bacterium
CACAGCCTCGCTACCGGGCGATTGATACTCCTCGGGCCAATTGTGCCAACCAGCGCCGGTGCCGTGGCGCCGGCGCAGATGACCGTCGATTGCGTCGAACAAGGTGTGCAGGCGCATGGCTTCGCCCCGCTCGCGCTGGAAAGTACGGCAGGCCGCAGCGCGCGCCGTGTGCCTCGCGAGATGTTCCGTGCGAAAGCGATCGAAGGCGGCCCGCAGCACTGTCATCTTGAGACTGGCGACCGCCGGGTAATCCACCTGCGTGGCGGCGCGCACCTGCGTGAGCCGCGCGCGAAAGCCCGGGTCCGCCATGATGGCTTGTGCGCGGCGCGAGCCCTGTACTTCGAGCACTGCCGTGACGTCGATGAACATGATGTTCAGTGCATGCCGGCTGGAGGCGGAGTACGGCGAATACAGGGAGGGATCCGACGGAAACAGCGCGTGCACGGGACTGATACCAATGAACCCCGCGCCCGCCGCGGCCGCAAGTCGCAGTAGTTCGGAGAGATCGGAAAAATCGCCGATTCCCCAATTGTTCGGCGAGCGCAGCGCATAAAGCTGCACGGCGACACCCCAGAGTCTGGCGCCGGCGGCAAGCTCCACGGGCTCCCGGCATTTGTCCGGCGTCACGATGAGCGGACAACTCTCACGGCCCGCGAATTCCAGCTCGATCTCGAGGCGGTGATATCCCAGGGGCAAGTCCGCCGGTAATGGCAGATCACGCAGCACGAACCATCTGCCGTCCCGCTGATAGGAGCCGCGCTCCGGCAAGTCCCACGCGCGGACCTCGCCGACACGCGTTCCGCCACCGCCCTCGAGCTTCACCACCCACTTGAGAAATGCGTTCTGCTCGATGGCGGGCGTATTGATGCGCACCGCGCGAGCGCCACTGCGCAGGACCACCACGTCGCCCACCACGCCGTTAGGGTGCGCTGCCTCGGACTCATGGATCTGCTCCGAAAGCGCCGCCGCATCGTCGAGACGGCAATGCATGGCGCGCAGAATCGCCGCCTTGGTGGCCAGCGTGAAATGTTTGAGCTCGCCCTGGTACGAGTGATACGCGTCGCCAATGCCGCGCGCGCGCGCCAGCCGTTCGATGAGAGGTGTCAGTTCGTCAGGGGACACGCTGCAGCGCCAGGGTTTGATAGGGGCCCACTTTCACGGGTCCTTCGGGAAGTTGAAAGCCGGACAGGATGCCGACGGGATGCGCCGTATCGAGCAGAACTTCCCAGCCCTTGTCGCCGACGCTGGAAGGCAGGTGAAATTCGCACTCGGCTTCGGTGGGATTCAGCAACATCAGCAGCTCCGGTGCGGACGCCGTGCCGCCCAAGCCCACGCCGAGACAACGCAGATCCGGATTGTTCCATTCCTGATCCGCCATCTCGTGGCCGGCAGGATGCCACCAGCAGATGTCGCGTGAGTGACTGGCCTGCAGCGCGCCTTTGAGAAACGTGTCGCGCCGCAGCTCCGGACGCGCGCGCCGCAACGCCGCGAGTCCGCACACGAAATGGAGCAGCGAATCGTCGGCTTTGAGACCGCTCCAGTCAATCCAGCTGATTTCGTTGTCCTGGCAGTAGGCGTTGTTGTTGCCGCCCTGAGTGCGATACAGCTCGTCGCCGGCTAACAACATGGGTACGCCCTGCGAGAAGAAAAGCGTCGTCAGCATGTTGCGCACCTGGCGGCGGCGCAGCGCGATCACCTGTACGTCGTCGGTGGGCCCCTCGACGCCGCAGTTCCAGCTGTGGTTGTTCGAATGCCCGTCGCGATTGCTCTCGAGATTGGGCTCGTTGTGTTTCTCGTTGTACGACACCGTATCGCGCAGCGTGAAGCCATCGTGCGCCGCGATGAAATTGACGCTGGCGGTGGGCTTGCGGCCGTGGCGCCGGAACAGGTCCGACGAACCGGCGAATCGTTCCGCATATCCCCCCAGCATGCGGCGGCCGCCATGCCAGAAGGCGCGCATGGTGTCGCGGTAGCGATCGTTCCACTCGCTCCAGCCCGCGGGAAAGTTTCCGAGCTGGTAACCGCCCAACCCCACGTCCCACGGCTCGGCGATGAGTTTCACGTAAGCCAACACGGGATCGGCCGCCAGCATCGAGAAGAACGGCGAGTTGGAATTGAATCCCGAACGATCTCGTCCGAGCACGGTGGCCAGATCGAAGCGGAATCCGTCGATCCGAAACTCCTCGGCGAAGTACCGCAGGCTTGCCACGATGTCGGCCTGCACGATCGGATGATCGCAGGCCACAGTGTTGCCGACGCCGGTCACATCGTCGTAGAAGCGCCGGTCGTTGGCACGATGAAAGTAGTAGGCGCGATTGTCGATGCCGCGGAAGTTGAGCGTGGGTCCGAGTTGATTGCCCTCGGCGGTGTGGTTGTAGACCACGTCGAGTATCACTTCGATGCCGGCCGCATGCAGCGCCTTGACCGCCTGCTTGAGCTCGACCACCGGATCCTTGACCGCATAACGATTCGTGGGCGCGAACCACGACACGGTGTTGTAGCCCCAGTAGTTGGTGAGGCCCCGCTCGTGCAGGAATCCCTCGCTGGTGAACGCGTGTACGGGCATGAGCTCTACGGCGGTCACGCCGAGCGCCTTGAGGTGCGCGATGACCGCGGGCACCGTGAGCCCTAAGTATTTGCCGCGCCACTCGGGCGGCACATCCGGATGAAGCTGCGTGAATCCCTTGACGTGCAGTTCGTAGATGAAGCTGTCGCGCCAGGGCACCGCGGGTTGTTTGTCATCGCCCCAGTCGAAAGCCGGATCGATGACCCGGCATCGCGGCATGGCAGCGGCACTATCGATGAGGCTTGGTCGCGTGCCTTCGGCGTCCGTCGGGTCGTAACCGAGGATCGACGGATCCCACTTCACATCGCCGACGATGTCGCGCGCGCAAGGGTCGATCAGCAGCTTGTTCGCGTTGAAGCGGTAACCTTCGCGCGGATCGTACACTCCGTGCACGCGGATGCCGTACAGCGTGCCGACACGCGCCAGCTCCTGCTCGACGAAACCGTGATGAATGGCGCCGGTTTTCGCCGGCAAGGTGAGCCGCGCGGTCTCGCGCTGACCGGTGGAGTCGTACAGGCACACATCCACGCGCGTCGCGGCGCGAGAGCGAACGGCAAAGTTCACACCATCGCCGGTGAATGTGGCTCCGAGTATGTCCGGTGAGCCGTCCTTCATCCGCCAGCACGCTTCAGGAATACTGCACCGAGCGGCGGCAGTCGCATGCGCAATGCATGCGGGAAACCGTGCACCACGTGCGAGAAGGATTCGTAGCCGGCGACGCCCGCGAACCCCGCTCCGCCGAAGTCGGGGTGATCCGAATCGAACACCACCTCGTATCGACCCGCATCCGGGACGCCTAACCAGTAGTCTTCGCGGGGTACCGGCGTCGCGTTGAACACGCAGACGAGGGGCGCGAATTCCTGTTCCTGGCGCAGAAAAGCGAACACGCTTTCGTCGGCGTTGTGCAGGTCGCTCCAACGGAAACCGCCGGCGTCGCAGTCGCTGGCGTAAAGCTGCGGATGGCTGCGGTAGAACTTCGCGAGTTCGCGATTGAGGTTCTGCAAGCCGCGATGCGCGGGCTTCTGCAGCAACGGCCAGTCGAGTTGCTCGTGCTCGCGCCACTCGTGCCACTGACCGAACTCCGAACCCATGAACATGAGTTTTTTGCCAGGGTGCGCGGTCATGTAGGAAAGAAACAGGCGATAGTTGGCGCGCTTCTGCCATTCGTCGCCGGGCATCTTGTCGAGCAGCGACTTCTTGCCGTGCACGACTTCATCGTGCGAGATCGGCAGCACGAAGTTCTCGCTCCAGGCGTACATGAACGAGAACGTGATCTTGTTGTGTTCATGACGCCGATAGACGGGGTCTTTCTCGAAGTAGCTCAGGGTGTCGTTCATCCACCCCATGTTCCACTTGAACGAGAATCCGACGCCACCCAGGTGCACGGGCCGCGACACGCCGGGAAACGCCGTGGATTCTTCGGCGATGGTCAACACGCCCGGGTGCTCGCGATGCGCCACGGTGTTGAACTCGCGCAGGAATTCGAGCGCCTCGAGATTCTCGCGACCGCCATACTTGTTAGGCAGCCACTCGCCCGCCTTGCGGCTGTAGTCGAGGTACAACATGGACGCGACGGCGTCCACGCGCAGCCCGTCGATGTGATAACGCTCCATCCAGAACAACGCGTTCGCGACCAGGAAGTTCTTCACCTCGTGGCGGCCGTAGTTGAAGATTTTCGTGCCCCAGTCGCTGTGCTCGCCGAGCCTGGGATCGGAGTGTTCGTAGAGCGAGGAACCGTCGAAGTCTGCAAGACCGTGCGCATCCTTCGGAAAATGCGCGGGGACCCAGTCGAGGATCACGCCGATGCCGGCCTGGTGGCACTTGTCGACGAAGGCCATGAAATCTTTCGGCGAGCCGTAGCGCGAGGTCGGCGCGAAGTAACCGACGACCTGATAGCCCCAACTACCGTCGAAGGGA
>DASTTJ010000030.1:0-3663 GCA_035760205.1 Steroidobacteraceae bacterium
CTCGAGCTACATCGCGCGGGTTACGAGACCGCGCATATCGGCAAGTGGCACATGGGCAACGATCCGACGCCGCGCCCGGGATACGACTACTGGGTGAGTTTCGCGGGTCAAGGAAACATCGCGGATCCAGAGTTGTTTGAAGACGGCCGCTTGCACCCGGTCAAGGGATACATCACCGACCTGCTGACCGAACGCGCGATCGAATTCGCGACGCGCCCCCGTCAGCGACCTTTCATGATGTACAGCGGGCACAAGGCGATCCATCCGCAGATCGCGCAGCGCGACGACGGTTCGGTCGACGTCGCATCGAGCCAGGGATTTTTGCCCGCAGATCGCCATCGCGGCAGGTACGCCGGAAGGATTTTTCCCAGGCGACCGAACTTTGGATTGTCGGCGGCTGACCGCGCCGGCAAACCCGTGCTGGCCGCCGCGCTGGATGCCAAGCATTCAAGCCGCGTTCAGCAGTCGTTCGGTGCGGAAGTGCTGGATGAAAAGGTTTCCGACTCCACCATTCAGGAACGTGCGGAGATGATGCTGGCAGTGGACGAAGGCATCGGACACCTGAGGGCGGCGCTCGAGGAAAAATCGCTGCTCGAAAACACGCTGTTCGTATTCATGAGCGACAACGGCTCGTTCTTCGGTGAACACGGGTTGAGCGTGGAGCGCCGTTTCCCCTACGAAGAATCGATCAAGTGTCCATTGCTGGTCTCGCATCCCGCCGCGATCGCTCCCGGCCGCATCGTCGACGACTTCGCCTTGTCGGTGGATATCGCGCCAACCCTGCTGGAAGCCGCCGGCCTCACGATTCCGCGTTCGATGCAGGGTCGTTCGATGTCGACGAGACCGGAGAAAGGTCGCCAATCGCGTGACGCTTTCCTGATCGAATATCACGGACACGAGAATCCCTTTCCGTGGATCGCGAACATCGATTACCGCGCGGTGCGCTTCGGCAACTACAAGTACATTCGCTGGCTCCGCGAAGACGATGCTCACGAGCTTTATGACCTTCGCAACGATCCGTTCGAGCTGCGCAACCTGGTACGCGAGCCCGAACACGCGCCTGCGATCGCACGCGGCCAAGAGCTCTTGGCATCCCTGGTGTTGGCGTCGATGGGGCTGCCAGCCTCACGAAAGCTATAGGAGATTTATGGCCCGCCTGCTATTTGCGGCCCTGATTCTCGGTTGTCTGGCGGATGCCCGAGCCGAGCTGCCGGAACCTCCTAGAGCTTTTGCAACTGCACACGAGCTGACGATTGGCGGGCAACGACTGCGTTATCGGGCGATTGCCGGCGAGCTCGATGTGTCCGATGCCCAAGGCAAACCTGTGGCGCGTATCTTCTCCACGACCTATCTACGCGGTGGTATGGCCGATACCAAGCATCGTCCGGTCACGTTCGCATTCAACGGCGGCCCCGGCTCAGCTTCCATCTGGCTGCACCTGGGCGTGCTCGGCCCGAAACGCGTGGTGGTGCCCGGCAACGCGGGCGACGACGGGGCCGGGCCCATCGACATCGTGGCGAATCCGCACACTCCACTCGATGTCACCGACATCGTACTCATCGATCCGGTGGGCACCGGCTACTCGCGAGCCATCAATGGGCATGCCGACAAAGAGTTCTGGGGCATCGGCCAGGATGCCGACCTGCTGGCCAATTTCGTTCGCCTCTGGCTCACGAAGCACAAGCGTTGGGATTCACCGAAATATTTGTGCGGCGAAAGTTACGGTACGACGCGCGCCGCCGCGATGACGCGCGCGCTCGCGCAGGAAGAATCCGGATCAACCGCCCTCAACGGCGTGATCCTCATTTCCGCGGCGCTCGATTTTCAGGGCCTCCGGAGCATGGCGCACAACGGCAAGGTCTCCCAGAGCTACCTGCCCTCGTACGCCGCGACCGCCTGGTACCACCGTCGCATTCCCGACGGTCCCGACCTTACGACGCTGCTCGAGGAGGCCCGTGAGTTCGCGTTGACCGAATACGCGATCGCGCTCGCCAAGGGACAACGCCTGCGCACCGAGGAACGAACCCGCATCAGACGTCGCCTGGCCTATTTCACCGGCCTGTCCGAAGCGTATCTGGACGCCGTCGATCTCGATGTGCAGCCGCTGCGTTACATGAAGGAACTGCTGCGGACGCAGGGTCAGACCATCGGTCGCCTCGACAGCCGGTATACCGGGCGAGACTTCGATTCAGGCGGCGAGCGCTTCGATGCCGATCCGTCCGGGTATGGTTTCGGCGCGGCGTATTCGGCTGCTGCGCTGCACTACCTGTCGCACGATTTGCAGGTCGACATGGGCGCGACCCGCTACGTGCTCCTCAATCGCAGCGGAATAAAACCCGAGTGGGACTGGAAAGTGCCCGACGCGGAGCGCTGGTCCCTGGGGCTGAACCCCGAGTGGCCTATCTACGTGAACGTCGCACCATTCATCGGCGATGAGATGCGACGCAACTCGCAATTCCGGGTGTTGTTGGCCATGGGCTATTACGACCTGACGACACCCTTCTTCGCCGTCGAGAACAGCATGTACCAGACCGGCATGAATCCCGACCGCGTGACGTTCGCCTACTACGAAGCCGGACACATGATGTACGTGCACGAGCCGTCCCTCGCGAAACTCGCCGGCGACATTCGCGCATTCATCACGCGAGCACCACGAACAAAAGCCAACTGACCATCGGCGCGGTGACCACCATCGTGCCCGCCCAGATGAGCAGCGCACGATAGACCCGCTGGCGCTCGCCGTCCGCTGTATTCGCGACCACCAGAGCCCCGGCGGTCGAGAATGGCGATGAGTCCACGGCGGTGGCGGAAATGGAAAGTGCGATGACGAATCCGGTAACCCCGACACCGCCTTGAATCATGAACGGGGCCGCCAGAAGGATCATCGCGCCGAGGATGCCGGCACTCGATGCAAATGCCGAGGTGAGCGCGCCGACAGCGCAAATCAGCAACGCGCCGAGCAGCGGCGCATTGAGTGCCGCGATGCCAGCGCCAACCATCTCCACCGTGCCGTATCGCTGCAGGGCAGACACATAGGTGACGATTCCACACACCAGCAGCACGACGTCCCAGGCGATCTTGCGTTCCGCGCCGGCGCTCGATCGCGGAAACAACAGCTGCAGGCACACAGCCGCGGCCAGCGAAAGGAATCCGATGTTCAATCCGAACACCAGCGCGGCGACGGTGACCGCCACCAGCGCGAGCAGCGTGCACAGCTGGTCTGCGCGCAACGCGGGCGCGCTTCCGGTCTCCGGACCCACGGATTTCGCTTCGTGAACGCCGTTACCGGCAAGGCGTAGCCCACCGAAATAGAAGAAGATCACCGCGCCCAGCACCACGTTGTAGCCGATGTTGGCGAGAAACAGTGCGGTCGCCGACATTTCCAATCCGGCGCGCGCGGTTCCCTGCAGCACGATCACCCCCAGCGCGTTCAGCGGCGAAAAATTTCCGCAGGCGGCGCCGTGCAGCACCATGAGCGCGATCATGCGCCGGTCCAGCGAGCAGCGCTCCGCCAGGCGCAGCGCGATCGGCGCGATCAGCGCCACGCCCGCCGATCCGAGCGCGCCGGCCATGGTGGGCAGTGCGGCCACGAAGAAGACGATCCAGGGAATCATGGCGCGGCGGTTTTCCACGAGCCCTGCAACCGCCATGACCAGCCGCTCG
>DASTTJ010000031.1:0-4504 GCA_035760205.1 Steroidobacteraceae bacterium
GCCGGCGTGAACGCACGCTGGGGCTCGAAGCACCCGGCGGGGCAGAGCCGGCCATCCAGGAAAGCCCCGCAACCATTGAAACGTTCGGCACTGCCGAAGACGGCCGCAATAGTTTCCGCGTGCTGGCCAGCGTGGTCGATCGGCTCAGCGTCATCCCAGCACGCCGCAAGGCCATTCTGTGGTTCAGCCGTGGCGGGGACATGCCGCAAAACTACACGGAATCGCTGGAGCTTGGCCGCCCTGTCGGCCGGGACGACGACGTGTTTTCGCGGCTGATCCAGCGGGCGCGTGCCGGCAACGTCGCGATTTATACCGTGGACCCGCGCGGACTGCAGGCACCGGGAGCAGATACCAGCCGCGATCTCAATCCGTTCGACGTGGGCGCGCTGCGCGACCTCGCGGCCTTCACCGGTGGCCGCTCGGTGCTCACCAACGACATCAACGGCGAGCTCGAGAAAGTGGCCACCGAGAACCGGGCTTACTACCTGCTCGGGTACGAGCCGGCGCCCGGCACGTCGAAACGCCCGAGGGCGCGCAAACTGCGCGTCACGACGCGCGCGCCGGGTGTGTTGCTGCTGCATCGGTCCGTGTTCTTACCCGGCGAGAGCAAGGCCGCCGCTCCGGAATTACTCGCGTCACCACTGCCGGTGCGCGATTTGCCGATCACGCTGGCGCCGGCGGCGGTGGCCATCGATCGCCGCAAGCGCGGACTACTCGTGCCGTTTGAGATCGGTGGCGATCTGCGTGACGGCACCAATGTTGAGTACTCCGCGTTGGCGCTGGATCCGGCTGGCAAAGTCGTCTCGAGAGCGCAAGGCCGCGGCAAGGCCAGGAACGGTCGCGTGGTCGGCGAGGTGGGTCTCACCGCCGAATCGAAGGCCTACCAGGTGCGGTTCGCGGCGCGCGCGCTCAATCCGGACGTGGCCGGGCTCGCCTTCGCAACCATGCGCGTGCCCGAGGGCAACAGCAAGGAAGCCGAATGTGGCGGCTTCGTGTTCGAGCAGCCTGGCCCGCGCGAGCGGCTGCGGCTCTTCACGCGCAGCGCGCCGATCACCATCTCGACGCTCGTGTCGGCCGCAGGCCTGGATGGGACGGTCGCGCCCCTGAGTTTTGCCCTGGGGCCGGCCGGCGGGATCCCGCAGAAGACGTGGCCCGTGCAGCTTGGAATTCCGCTCGCGAATGGCCTCTGGCGTGTGGCACTGACCTTGCGCGCACCACTGCCGTCAGGCAATCTCGAAATTCAGTTGTTGAACAATGGCTTGCTGCTGCACGATAACTGCCTCGCACAGTTTTCAACGCGCTAGCGCCAGGGGATTACGACACCGCGGGCGGCGGTGGCGGCGCCATCAGGTATGGCAGGTCTCGCAGCGAGCGGCTCAATTGCGAATGCAGCTGACGCCAGATCTCGAACCGCAGCGCGATCGCGCTCAACAGCCGCGCCTTACGCGCGGACTGTTGGTGGATCGAGGCGCGCTGAAAGAAGCCCGCACCCAGTTCCGCATACCAGCGGATGGGATGCCGGCGGCGCATCTGGTCTTCGAAGAACCCGGCCAGCAGGAGGCACTGGGCGCCCGCGGCCTCCATCATCTCGCCGTCGGCGGCGTGAGAGGTATCGAGCACGAACCCGTCGAACACTTGTGTGAGGCTGGAAGGTGCGGGAAGCTCGCCAATGGCATGCGTCGAAACCTGCGCGTAGTGGGCGAGCACGCTGGCGTTGTAGAGCAGCTCCTGGCGGTCCACAGTGGGATCGGCGAGTTCTTCCAGCCCCTTGTGGAAGAATTCGAATGTCAGCCGGTGATCGCTTGCCAGCAGTTCTCGCAGCGCCTCCATACTGCCTCCACCGCGATCTGTGGCAAGTCGCGTGCCGATCGCGACATGCGAATTTCCGGCCTGAACGCTCTCGAAACGGGGTCACCGCGGCATTCCGTCTCCCCGAGAGGCGACAAGAACCGTCACCTGGGTGGATGATTGGAGTCGGTCCGATGGCGTTAACACCGCTTCCGTTTCGTTCGACTGTTACTGATTATCGGCGGCAGGCCGACGTCCTGTATTCGGGCTGGTTCGCCGGGGACGAGCATGCCATCCGCGTGTTTCGAACCAGGCATCCGAAGTTTCTCGACCCGAAGATCCCCTGGCTGGAACGGCGGATGTCCGACGCGGAGGTCCGCGCCACGCCCATTGTTCCCGACGATGCGTTGCTGGCGATCGCGCGCTGGTACGACTTCCGCGATTGGGCCTCACTCGAGGAATGGGTCGACGCCGTCGGGAAGGTGGGATCGCCGATCGCGCGGTTCGAAGAAGCCGTCGAGGCCGTCATCTCGGGCGATGCGGCCACGCTCTCGCGACTGTTACGCGAGGAGCCATCGCTGGTCCACGCCCGCTCGACCCGCGTGACCAGTTCCGATCCGCCGGTGCATCGTGCCACGCTGCTGCATTACCTCGCCGCCAACGGTATCGAGGGCTACCGGCAGCGGTCGCCGGCGAATGCCGTCGAGATTGCCAAGATCCTGCTGGAAGCCGGCGCCGATCCGAATGCCCTGCAGGATTCCTACGGTGGTCAGAACACGATCATGGCGATGCTCGTCTCGAGCAGTCCACCGAAGGAGGCCGGCGTGCAGGTGCCGCTCATCGACGTCCTCATCGATTATGGCGCCAGGATTGTGCCGAGCGGGGAAGGCGCGTGGACCTCGCCGATCGAGACCGCGCTGGTGTTCGCCATGTGTGAGGCCGCGGACGCACTTGTGAAGCGAGGCGCGGAGATCGCCACGCTGGCCGCGGCTGCCGGTCTCGGACGTCTGGAAGAGGTGCGACGGATGCTGGCCTCCGCGCCCGCGGACGATCGTCATCGCGCGGTGGCGCTGGCCGCGCAATGCGGCCACGCCGACGTGGTGGGCGCGCTGATCGACGCCGGCGAGGATCCGAATCGGTTCAACCCGCCCGGCACGCATAGCCACAGCCCGCCCTTGCATCAGGCCATCGCCGCCGGTCACCTCAACGTCGTGAAATTGCTGGTGGAGCGCGGCGCGCGGCTCGACATCAAGGACTCTATTTACGAAGCCACGCCGCTTGGCTGGGCCAGGTATTGCGATCGGCCAGAAATTGCCTCGTACCTGACGTCGATCGGCGCGAGCTAATCCACTTTTCCATCACGGACGAACGACCGTCAGCCCGAGGACCTTCTCGAACGCGTCAAAATCCCGATCCCGGTGCAGGAGGGAATGGTGATGCCGGATGCAATACGACGCGATCAGCACGTCGATGGTATTTCTGATCGTCCGCCCTGCGGCGCGGAGCCGGCGATAGTTCCTTGCCGCGTCGATCGCGGTCTGCGGGTCCGGCACCGTCATCAGCTCGAACTCGTCGAGCACCGATTCGACGGCGCTCGCGTCACGCTCGTCTCGCACGCCCTGCAGCACCTCGACGATGGTGATCGACGTGAGACCGAGCCGCTCTCGATCGAGGCGCAAGTCGAGCCACTCCGTCTCAGGATTCGTGAGGCCGTTCAGGTAATCAACCAGGACGCTGGCGTCGACGATCACCAAGGATCAGGGGTGATCGTCGTTAGCGCGCGACGCCTGGAGGTCTCCCTCCCACTTCACCTTGCCGCGCAACCGGCGCAACGCGCTTTGCCGGCGCGTCTGGATCAGCAGGCGCAAGCCTTCTTCCACGGCGGCGCGCTTGGTGGCCGCACCGGAGCGGCGCAACGCCTCTGCCATCAAGTCGTCGTCGATGTCGATGTTGGTCCGCATGGCAATGTGTATATATTCACATTTTATGTGTATCACGTCAATCAGTCGTAAAGCCCTTCAGCAGCAACCACTTACCGCCCAGCCTGGGGCGTGACCTCGCGGTGATTTATGGCATCTAAAGAGAGAGGTTCCGGGTAGACTGGGGCTGTAGTTAGCGGTACCGACTCCATGGGGGCGACTTGGCTTCGACGGGGGTGCGGGATCGCGGAACGCGTGTCGAGGCCCACGTCCTCGTAAATCCTGTGGAAAAACAACGTAACTGCGAACGCAGACTACGCTCTCGCTGCTTAATAACCAGTGAGCGATCAACTTGAGAGTGCCTACGGCTCGGGATTGATCGTCATTTAGTGGGCTGGCTGCCACGTTCCGCCTTGAGGCGTGGCAGTGAGACATATCGGGGATGGCGGCCGGGGCACTTGGCTCCGTTTCTAACCGGTTGCGACACGAGAACGGAGACACACACGTAGGGGTCTGCGACGACGTGTTCTCGGACGCGGGTTCAACTCCCGCCGCCTCCACCAACCTTCGCTCGCCTGCATTCGTGAGCGAGCTTCGGTTGGCAAGCCAACCTTCGCATTGGTTCCAGCGCGAAGGTTGCCGCCAACTCCAACAAGCTCACGTCGTTGCACGCGAAGGTTGTCCACCATAGCGCGCAGCGCGAAGGTGGACGGTTCGGTTGGCCCGAGAGCTTCGGCTGGCAGGTCCTGTCATCATCACTACCGCAGCGAACGCGGACGACAGTCGTCCCCATCCCG
>DASTTJ010000032.1:0-2037 GCA_035760205.1 Steroidobacteraceae bacterium
GGCCACAACGCCTCGCACACGTGCAGTTCGGTGTACGCGAGGTTCCACAACAGGAAGTTGCTGATGCGGTGGTCGCCACCGGTGCGGATGAAAAGGTCGGGATCGGGAATGTCGCCGAGCGCAAGCTCGCGGCCAAAACGATCTTCGTCGATGGCGTCCAGGGACAGCGCCCCGCTTGCAACCGAAGCCGCAAGGCGCCGCGCCGCCTGCACGATGTCCCAGCGGCCGCCGTAGCTCACCGCCACCTGAAGTTTCAATCCCGGATTGGCCGCGGTGAGTCGTTCACCCGCCGCCATTCGCGCCTGCAACTTGACGCTGAGCGCATGGCGATCGCCGATGAAACGCAGCCGCACTTTGTTCTTGTGCAGGTCGTCCACTTCCCGGTCCATCGCTTCGAGAAACAGCTGCATCAAACTATTCACTTCGACGGTTGGCCGCTGCCAGTTCTCGCTCGAGAAGGCAAACAGCGTGAGCGCGCCCACGCCGCGCCGGGCACATTCCTCGATGCACATGCGCACGGGCCGCACGCCTTCCTTGTGCCCCGAATGGCGCGCGAGGCCACGCGCCTCGGCCCACCTTCCGTTGCCATCCATGATGATCGCGATGTGTTTCGGGATGCTCACGGTAATGTGTGTTCCGCGGGCCCACTCACACCTGCAGCAGTTCCTTTTCCTTGGCCGCCAGATGCGTCTCGATGTCGCCGATGTACTTGTCGGTCAGCTTCTGGATGTCGACTTCGGCTTTCTTCTCTTCGTCCTGCGAGATGAGCTTTTCCTTGAGCGCTTCCTTCACATCGGCGATCACATCGCGGCGCACGTTGCGCACGGCGACCCGCGCGTTCTCGGCGTCGGCACGCGCCACCTTGGTGATGTCCTTGCGGCGTTCTTCGGTGAGCGGCGGCAGCGGGATGCGAATTACCGTGCCCGCGCTCATCGGATTCAGACCGAGATCGGACTTGTGGATGGCCTTCTCGATGGCTTGCACCATGCTCTTTTCCCACGGCGACACCACCAGCGTGCGTGCGTCTTCGACGCTGATGTTGGCCACCTGCTTGAGCGGCGTGTCGGTGCCGTAGTAATCGACCTTCATGTTCTCGATGAGCGAGGGATGCGCGCGCCCGGTGCGCAGCTTCTTGAGGTCGCCCTGGAAGTTTTCGACGCACTTGCCCATGCGGGTGGCCGCGTCTTTCTTGATGTCGTCTAACATGATTCCTTGCCCTCGAACGTAAGCGTCAATCGTTGGTGACGACCGTGCCGATGTCGTCGCCGCGCACCACGCGCGGCAAGTCGCCCGCATTGTTGAGATTGAAAACCTGCAGCGGCATGCGGTTGTCGCGGCACATCACGATCGCAGTGGCGTCCATGACGTTCAGGCGATCGGCCAGCACCTTGTCATAGGTGAGCGTGGCATAACGCTTCGCGTTCGGATTTTTCATCGGATCCGAGTCATAGATGCCGTTGACCTTGGTCGCCTTGAGCAGGACTTCGGCGTTGATCTCGATGGCGCGCAACGCGGCCGCCGAGTCGGTGGTGAAGAACGGATTGCCGGTGCCCGCCGCAAAGATGACGACGCGATTTTTTTCGAGGTGCCGCATCGCACGGCGGCGAATGTAGTCCTCACAAACCTGATTGATGCGCACCGCGCTCTGCACGCGCGCGACGCCGCCGAGATTCTCGATGGCATCCTGGATGGCGAGCGCATTCATGACGGTGGCGAGCATGCCCATGTGGTCCGCCGTGACGCGGTCCATGCCGGCGCGCGCCAGGCCCGCGCCGCGAAATATGTTGCCGCCGCCGATGACACAGGCCACCTGCACACCGGACTGTTGAATCTCGAGAACTTCGCTGGCGATTCGCTTGAGGACCGCCGGATCGATGCCGAACTCGGTCGTGCCCAGCAGCGCTTCTCCGGAGAGCTTGACGAGTACTCGTTTATACGGCGCGGTCATGGTTCCCCCACTTTGCCATAAAGAAAACCCCGCGAAAGGCGGGGTTTTCGGATCGACTAGTGCTTGGTTGCCGGCGGGTCGTTACCGTC
>DASTTJ010000033.1:0-5450 GCA_035760205.1 Steroidobacteraceae bacterium
CGTCCTCATGATGACGCCGAAGGCACCGACCGCGATACCGGTCTTGTCGTCGTCGAACCGCACGTCCAGCAGCACGCGCTCTCGCTCGCTCTCCGTCCCCCCGGTGGTCTGGCGCACCCACGTGGCGCCGCCGTCCGCGGAGTGGAGCACGACGCCGCCATGGCCTACTGCCCAGCCTTGGCTCGCCTGGGGGAAGCTCACCGCGGTGAGGGTCACGCTCACTGGCACCTGAGCCTGCCGCCAGCTCCCGCCAGCGTTGTCGGAGTAGACGATGATGCCGCGCTCACCGCAGGCGACCAGCCGCTGGCCCGCTTTTGCAAGCCCAAGCAACACGCAGCGACTTGCCCCCTCCACGATCGTTGCCGGCCGCGAGAGCGGGTCGGCAAAGGGCGCGCGGTCCGCCCGCGCCGGAGCCCAGGGCAACGCTGCACCCATGGCGGCCGCGCCAGCGCGTCGCAGCAGCGCGCGGCGCGGGAGAGACGGGGGCGACCCGGGCATCGCTGCGGAATCTGAAGCCATCAGCGAACGCCTTCGCCGGTGATCGCCTCTGGCGTGAACACGGCGTCCGCCTGTGGCGCCTGGACCAGGAACTGCTTGCCCTTGCCCTCGTTCATCATGATGGCGTAGTAGCCGCCGCGCAGCAGGTCGTAGGAAGGATCGCTGACGATCACGGTGCCCGGCAGGCTCGGCATCACCACCGGGATGGTGTGGCTGACTTTCGCCAGCTTGCCCTGCGCGTCATAGCGCTCGACCACCAGCACGCCCACACCGTCCTCGTCAAGGTAAAAGCGCGCCGTCGGGAATACGTGGCGCTGCCCCGGCTTCAGGGTGGCCTCGACGACCCACACGCGATGCAGCTCCCAGCGCACGAATTTCGGGTTGAAATTGTTCTTGCCCGCCAGTTCGTCAAGGGTCGCGCGCACGAACATGTTGCTGTTGTAGGGCACGATCATTTCGCGCTTGCCGACCAGTTTCCAGTCGTAGCGGCCAGTGCCGCCGTAGAACCCTTCGGCCTCGTCGAAGTTCTGGATTCCGCCCGACAGCGGATTGGGCACATCGCAGCACACCACCGGAAGTTTGCGCACGCGCCGCTGGCCCGTGAGGTAGAGCCAGGTGAGCGTCTTCTCGTCGTCCGCATGATTGCGAATCACCAACTTTTCGCCGGCACGCAGTGGCGGCGCATAGGTGTCTATCCGGTACTTCTTGACGATGGGGTCGGCATCGAACTTCTCCGGCGTCATGCCCGTCTCGTAGTACGGACTCTGGAAAAATCGCGTGCCTTGCGTGACGCGAAGCACCTTGCCGTCGGCCGTGAAGCGCACTGAGCTGCCGTCCTGCGTGGTCGCCGTGCCTTGCCAGCGGAACAGATGATTGAGCATCAGTTCCTCGCCGCTTTGAGGGATGGGGAACGGCAGGCCGCCTACGGCACCGCGCGGAAAACCGCCACCCGGCGCGTTCTGCAAGGTAGCCCGCGTTGCGTTCTTGAAGGTGTTGTCATACACCCACTGCGGCGCGCTGGCGCTTCTGCGGCTGGGGTACACATCGAGGGAGAAGGTGTCGGGATACTTGTTGATCAATGCCTTGATCCCATCGGCGAGCTTGTCCGCGTGTTGCGCGACGTTCTTCGCATCGATCGTGTAAAGCGGCTTGTCTTCTGCGTAGATTGCAGGGACGCGGCCATCGCCCGCAGCGGTGGGCCTTGCGCCACCCTCCCACGCAGGAATGGTGTGCTCTTTGTTGCCTGCGCGCTCGCCGCCCAGGGGCGTCAGCGTGCTCTTGAGTTTCTCGGCCTCGACGGCCGGCACACCGGCATGGGCGCCCAAGGTGGCGCAGGCGAGCAGGATGGCCGACAGACGGGCGGCGGCGAGGGGAAGGTGCTTGTGCATGGAGGCTCCTGGGGATCAGAACGTGCGGCTCAGGGTGAAGGAGACGAAGTCGCGGTCCTTGCTGCTCTGAGCGAAGCTGAAGTTGTTCCGCGCGTTCAGGAATGCGTCGGCCGGACCGTAAAAATGCGTGTAGTTCACCGCGGCCTTCCAGACCGTGAGGTACGTCAAATCCACCCCCAGCGTCAGGTCGCCCCCGTGGTGCGGGCCGAGCGTCTGGGCCGCGGCCTTGCCCTTGGGGAAATAGGATGCGCTTATCGAAGGCGAGACGTCCAGGCCGTCCGCGACGTTGTAATAGGTGGGCGAATACGTGAAGCGAAAACCCCATGAGTCGCGCGTCGCGCCAGGGTCAAGCGTGGTGCTGCAATTCTTCGTGCAACTCAGCATACGGTTCCAGGCCACTTCGGCCAGAAATACCGCGGAGGTCGACATGAAGGTCGGTCCCATGATGGCCATCGTGTTGAGATTGACGTGCGCAGTAGTGCCCACCGCGTACAGAGGGTTGCTGGTGCCGTCGCCAAGCGGCGAGCCGAACACGCGCATGGCGAGGCCGGAGGTCAATGGTGCGTTGCGGCGCACCGAAGCTTCGCCCGCGAAGTTGAACGATCCCGCCGAGTGGTTGGCACTTGCGCCGAACACCTTGATTTTCTGCGGGAACACCAGCGAATACTCGCCCTGCTCCGCTCCCGGGCCGGGCGTGAGGTTGCCGTAGAGCACAGGCGTTTTGGCGTTGTACTGCAAGGCGTACAGGCCTACGTCCGAGCCACCCACGCGGGTCTTCAGTGCCAAGCCGAACTGCCCGGTGCGCGGGGGCGTCACGTCCGCGCCACGGCGCAGGTAAGCGGCGTGCGCCGGGGCGAACAGCAGCGACTCGCCACCGGCGTCCAGGATGTCGCTGGTGGAAAAGTAGCTGCCTGCCCCGGGAAGGCGCGTGCGGCGCCATTCGAACTGGTAGAACCCGGCTACGGCGAGGTCCGAGGAGAATTGCACCTGGCCAGACACCTGGCCCACCGGCAGGACAAACTCCTTCGCTGGCGTCGAGGGCACGGAGAGCAGCTTGACGATGTCGAACGGCGCCTGCCCCGACGCGATGCCGTTCTGCGCGAAGAACAGGCTTTCGCCCCAAAGAAGTGTATGGCGGCCCGCCTTCAACTGTGCCCGCGTACTCCCCATGTCGACATTGGCGAATCCGAAAGCATCCAGTACTTCCGCCTTGCGCCCGTGCAGCTCGCGCGTGCCGCCGGGAAACTGGTCATGGCGTGTCGACAAGGCGTTGGCGGTGGCCGGCGAGTCGTTGCTGTTTCCTCGGTTGTACACCCGGTCGTACCACGCTGCACCGCTCAGGCGCACGCCGAAATCCTTGCGATAGACAAGATCGAATTCGGACAACAGGTCCACGCGGTTGGACACGAGCCTGCCCCTGCGGAAGTTGCGGTCACCGTCGTCCGAGTTCACCACCGTGGGGTTTCCCGCCGCCGGGTCGACGAGAATGGGGGCGGCGTTCTTCAACCGCACGGCGGTGCTGTACTTCAGCGTGGTATCCAGTCGGATATTGAGATCAGGGTTGGAGGACTCGATCTCACCGCCGTGCACGGCCGGCGCGACAATCAAGAGCGATATGGCGGCGGGGAGCAGGCCGCGCCGAAATGCTGGAGTGGATTTCACAGATGTTCCTCGGGTCGTTTGGGCGCTGTTGTTTTGGGAGAGCCGCGCGCCTAGGCGGCATCGACTTGACCTTGTGTAGCTCAGCTCGCGAGCGCGGGGGACAGCAGCGGCGCGAATTCGGCCTTCACGAAATCCTCGAACGTGGTCGGCGTGAACGCCTCGTAGGTACGCGCCGTGGCGTACACGCCCTCAGGGTCGCCGAGCGCTGCAAAAAGGTCCATCAGTTCGTCGAGCACCGGCGCCTGCAAACCGAAACCTGCAAACATCGCGCGCAGTTGCGCAGCCGGCACCTGCTCGTACCGCACCGCGCGCCCGAGCGCTTTCGACAGCGTCTGGGCCAGTTCGGCCCCCGTGAGATTGCCTGGCCCCATGAGATTGCGAGACCACTGCCCCCTCCAGCTCTCATCGACAAGGTACCGGACGGCGACGTGCGCGATGTCGCCGACGCTGATCCAGGGGATGTCATGGTCAGGTGAATAGGCCAGACGCAACACGCCGTCCGCAGCCACTTGCTGCGCATTCATGAACAGGTTCTGCATGAAGTAGCCCGGCCGCAGATGGACGGCATTTCGTCCGGCGCTATTGATCCGCAGCTCCACGTCCCCTACATAGCTGACCGTACCCAGGCGGGGTTTTGCACCCGCGCCAAGGCTTGAGACGTGGACTACGCGACGTATACCGGGGTTCGCTCGCAGGGCTTCCTGCAACGCATCTGTGCACTGCTCGTACCAGAGTTGAATGCTTTCGACATTCATGTTCGGTGCGGTGAGCCACAGGAGCGCCTCTGCGTCGCGCGTGGCGGCGACGAGTTCGCCCGCGTTCGGCAAAGTCACCTGGCGAACCTCGCAGCCGTTCGGGAACTGCGCATTCTTCGCAGGATCTCGCACAAGTGCGATCGGGGTGTGGCCCGCTTGCGCAAGGCCGTGCACCACGCGGCTGCCGATATTTCCGTTGGCACCAAACACAGCCACTCTCATGCTTGAGCTCCTGCGTCTTTGGTGGCGGCCGTGCCGACCGCGCCTTGCACGCGGATCGGATCCCAATATTCCCGGTAGCGCGCGATCTTGCCGTCCTTCAATTGCGCGTACGCGATGTAGTCCTGCGAGTACGGATGCTTGCCGGGCCCGACCAATGCTTCCGCATGGAACTCAGCGAACGCCAGTGAAGGATCGGCCGCCGGGTAGATGACTACCTGGCTGATCTCAAGCCCGTGCATCGCGCTGACCATCCGGCTGATGTGGGCCGCGATGGCGTCTTTGCCGCGGAATTCGGTCGGCAAGCCGAGCTTCGCGCTGTACGGAAACTCGATCACCGCGTCGTCGCCAAAGAGCGCGAGCCACGCCTGGGGGTCTTTGCCAAGCAGTCGGAGATGGTCCTGCAGCGCCTTGGCCGCGGGCGTGGGAATGGTGGGCGTATTCATGTGAGAGCCTCAAAAGAGTGGGGAAGGAGGTGCGCTCATCGCGCGAGAATTTTTTCCAGGGCGCCACCGAGCTCGGCTTCGGGATCTGCGGGCACCCATGGCATGCGCCATGCGACGTGGCCATCCGGACGTACCAGCGCAGCGCCGCGCAGGGCGAAGTGGAAGCCGAGGGCCTCATCCATGGCATCGAGTTGCCGCGTAGCGATGGTGATGCCCAGCTTCTCGGCCACGCGCGACGCGACTTGCAGCCAATCGCTGCCCTGCGGCCCCGCCACCAGCACGAAGTCGCGGTCGAACCAGTCAAGCGTGGAGTGCTTGCGCGCCAGATCCAGCCAGGCGTGCGGAAAGCGGCTGCCCGGACGATCCGAAGGCCGATACCATCTCGGATGCAGGGGCTGGCGCACCGTGCCATCGGGCACCAGGGCGCCTTCCTCGTAGCTGAAGCCGAGCGATTGGCCACTGCTGTGCAGATGGTTGTTGCT
>DASTTJ010000034.1:0-2483 GCA_035760205.1 Steroidobacteraceae bacterium
TGACCACGAGCATGACCACGACCACAAGCATTGATCCCCGCCTCCTGCAGTTGGCGAGCCCGACGCTGCCGGTCGGGGCCTACAGCTATTCCGGAGGATTGGAATCGGCGGTCGAGGCGGGGATCGTGACCGATGCGGCGAGCGCCCAGCGCTGGATCGGCGACGTGCTGGAGCATTCGGTGCTGAAGATGGAAGCGCCGTTGCTGCTGCGGCTGATCGAGGAGCCCGATGCGCGCTGGAATGAGGATTTCCTGGCGAGCCGCGAGACCGCTGAGCTGCGCGCGGAGACGGTGCAGATGGGCTATTCGCTGAATCGCCTCTTGCCCGACCTCGGCGTTGAAGCCTGTCCGTACGAGGAGCCGTCGTTTCCGGCAGTGTTCGCGCAGGCGGTTCGCGCGTGGGGCATTCCGGCGCGCCAGGCGCTTACCGCCTACCTCTGGGCGTGGCTGGAGAACCAGGTGATGGCCGCGGTGAAGGCGGTGCCGCTTGGGCAAACTGACGGGCAGAAGATGCTGCTCGCCCTTGGTGCGCGGCTGCAGGAGGTGAGCGAAGACGAGCCGGGCAATTTCGCGCCGGGCTTGGCGATCCTCTCCTCGCGCCACGAAACCCAGTATTCGAGGCTGTTCCGGTCATGACACTCAGGGTAGGTATCGGCGGGCCGGTGGGCTCGGGCAAGACGGCGCTGACGCTGGCGCTGTGCAAGGCGCTGCGCGGCAAGTACGAACTCGCCGCGGTGACCAACGACATCTACACGGAAGAAGACGCGCAGTTCCTGGTGAAAAACGAGGCGCTTCCCCCGGAGCGCATCATCGGAGTGGAGACCGGCGGCTGCCCGCACACAGCGATTCGCGAGGACGCGTCCATCAACCTGGAGGCGGTGGCGCGCTTGACGCGGCGCTTTCCGAAGCTGGAGCTGGTGCTGATCGAGTCGGGCGGCGACAACCTCGCCGCGACGTTCAGCCCCGAGTTGTCGGACCTGACGCTCTACGTGATCGACGTGGCCGCGGGCGACAAGATTCCGAGGAAGGGCGGGCCGGGGATCACCAAGTCGGATCTGCTCGTGATCAACAAGATCGACCTCGCGCCGATGGTGGGCGCGTCGCTCGAAGTCATGGAGCGCGATTCGAAGAAGATGCGCGGCGCGCGGCCGTTCGTGTTCACCAACCTCAAGACGGGGCAGGGCCTCGCCACCGTCATCCAGTTCATCGAAACGCAAGGGATGCTATGCAGCGCGCAGCCGCAGTAGTTCTGGCCCTGTTGTCGACGGTTGCGCAGGCGCATCCGGGGCATGCGGTGGCGGACCTCTGGCACCTGCTCACCGAGCCCGACCACCTGGCGCTGATTCTGCTTCCAGTGGCGATCGCGGCGGTCGCCGTGCTAGCACGACGCCGCCGCAATCAATCCCGCAACAAGGCGCGCTAGACCGCTAGGACTTCGGAACGCCTCATTTTTCTCATCTGCAGGTGAGAAAAATGGAGTCTGTCCCCATTTAGTGCAGCTGGGCTTTTTCAGCCTTAACGAGACTGCTGCGTCACCTTGCGCGAACGGACATTGGCGCCCCGGTCTTCTGATGCGGCCGAGTAGTAGACGTTGTTGAGGATGTAGTAGCTAGCGCAGGCCTTTTGCTGACCAAAGGCGCGCGCAAACAAATCGGTGCAAAGCTGCTGCTGCTCATTGATTCTCCATGTTCCACGCATGTCCGAATCGATAGAATAGTTAGGATTGAATTGCGGGCCGTAGAGGCGGCCGTTTGCCTTGCCATCCGCTCCGTAAGTCAACTCGAATTCGACGGTCGAGCCTGGCCTCAAGGTCATGCCGCTGGCTGTAGCGCCAGTGAGGAGAGTCTTGAGTTCAACTGCGTCGAGGCGCTTGCCGCCTTTGTCGAGGAGTTCTCCAAGATTCGCAAGCTCCTGTGCGCCTGCCATCGAGGCGGCCATGAGCAATAGCGCCCCGTACGTGAATGAGCGGATGCGGATGCGGTTCATGTATCCCCCTTAGTTTTGCCGGTTCTCGCCGCACGCTGCGGCGCGTGCACAACACTAGGTTGAAGATACGCCGGCCGGAATCCCTTGAACGGGGTAGTCCGCGGTCTTCTGCCCAGTATCGGGTAGAGGCTCGGGCTGGTCTTCGCCTTCGAGCGGCAGCGACAGCGTGACGCACGTTCCCTTGCCGGCCTGCGATTCGACCGCCAGCGTGCCGCCCGCTTGCGCCGCCCGCACCTGCAGATTGCGCAGTCCGGTGCCGGCGTGCGCTCCGACCGGATCGAACCCGCGGCCGTCGTCCTCGATGACGATACGCACGGCGCCGGGGACGCGCATCGTGAACACTGAAACCGTGCGCGCGGCCGAATGGCGAATCGCGTTGGAGAACACTTCCAGGAAGATGCGCTGGATGGCGAGGATCCGCTCCGGCGTGAGGTTCTCCATGCGCGGCAGGGCGGAGACGTTCCAGGCGAGCCGGATGCCGGCGTGCTCGAATACCGA
>DASTTJ010000035.1:0-11820 GCA_035760205.1 Steroidobacteraceae bacterium
CCTTCGCTGGAAACCCTGCAGAACGTCGTGAGCGGGAAATTCACGCGTCTCTCGCTGCCGCGCCGCGCCGGCCAGGCGGTGCCACCCCGCGCCGCTTTCATCGACCTGCGCGCGCACGCCGTGCGCGCCGGAATCGCGACGCCAGCCGTGGAAGCCATGCAACGCCATCTGGCGGACGACGGCCAGGTCCTGGTGTACATCAACCGTCGCGGGTATTCGCCGACACTCGCCTGCACGGCCTGCGGCTGGATCGCGCCGTGCCGCGACTGCGACGCACGACTCACCGTGCACCTGGGTGCATCGCGCCTGCGCTGTCACCACTGCGGCGCCGACGCACCCTTGCCGGAGAAATGCCCGCAGTGCGGCTACTCCGTCAAACACGTCGGCCAGGGTACGGAGCGCGTCGAAGAAACGCTGACCAAACTGTTTCCGGACATGCCCATTGCCCGCCTCGATCGCGACGTGGTCCGCAAGCGCGGCGACATGGAGGCAGTAGTTAGCCGAATCGCCAGCGGCGAGGCACGCATCCTGGTCGGCACGCAGATGGTGACCAAGGGTCACGATTTTCCGAGCGTCACACTGGTGGTGGTCTTAAACGCCGACCAGGGCCTGTTCAGCACGGACTTCCGTGCGCCCGAACGCGTCGCGCAGACCATCATTCAGGTTGCGGGGCGCGCGGGGCGCGGCGCCAAACCCGGCGAAGTGCTGATCCAGACCGAGTACCCGGATCATCCGCTGCTGCAGAGCCTTCTCAACGAGGGCTACGATGGCTTCGCGCGCGCCGCACTCGCCGAACGCGCCGCGGCAAACTGGCCGCCGTTTGCACATGTGGTGGCGCTACGCGCCTCGGCCAAGGAGCTGCAACCGGCCGTCGACTTCCTGCGCAGCGCGCGTGATCTGGCAGGGCGCCACCGCGATCTAAAGTTGTTAGGTCCGGCGCCGGCGGCCATGACCAAGCGTGCCGCGCGATACCACGCGCAGCTGCTGGTGGAGGCGCGCGATCGCGCACCGCTGCACCGCATGCTGGCGGAGTGGTTGCCGCGTGTGGAGGGGCTCAAGAAGTCCCGCGATCTGCGCTGGTCGCTCGACGTGGATCCGCTCGAGCTTTTCTAGCTATCGCGAAGCGATCCCGGCATTCCAGCCGGAGAGTTGGGCGCTCTTCTCCGCCTCCGCATCCAGCGCCTCGCCATCGGCGCGCGCTTCGATGGCGCGCAGTATCGCCGGCGTCAATGCCGAACTCGCCTGCTGCATTCCGCCTTGCGGCAGCGGCGCCGAATCGGTGGCCGACACCTGCCAGCCCGGTCCGGCACGGCAGGCCAGACCCGCCGTCCTGCTTTCGCTCAACACGAAACTGCGGCAGTAGTTGCCTTCACGTGCCTTGAAAGTGAGGCCGATCAGCACGGGCTCTGCGCCGCGTTGTTCGCTCGCGAGCTGGTTGTCGAGAGCATGCGCAAGCGCACCGCCCGCCATCAGCGCGTCGTTTCCAGCGACCAACAACTCGGACTCCGCAGGCGCGAAGATGCGCCACGAGAGGAACAAGCCCAGCATCAGGCTGGCAGCCATGGCAATCCACTCGCGCGCGTGCCACGCCGTAACCGGAGCGTGCGCCGTTCGCGTTGGAAATTGCAGCACCTTGCCGCGACTCGCCGCCGATTCGGATGCCGAGCCCGCTCCACCGCGTGCAATTTGCGCGAGCCGCTCGGGAACGGATTGATCCAGCACTTTCTCGAAGGCGCCGGAAACCCTGGCGCGCAGTGCGCGATGCTTTTCGACGCGATGGGCGAGCTCCGGGTCTTTCTCGACGGCCGCGGCGATCTCGGAACGCGTCTTCGCGTCGAGCTCGCCGTCCGCATAGGCCATCAGTGTTTCGTCATCGTAGTTCACGGCGTTTTTCCTTCGAGCGCGGCGGACAGCGCCACGCGCCCGCGCGCAAGCCGGCTGGTGAGCGTGCCGATGGGAATCTCGAGCACCTGCGCCGCCTCCTTGTATGACATGCCTTCCACCAGCACCAGCGCGACGGCAAGCCGCTGCTCCTCGGGTAGTTTGCTCATTGCTTCCGATACCGACCATAGGCTGGTCTGGATATCGAACGGCGAAACCGCCGGATGATCACCGCTGTCCTCGGGCAACGGAACTTCGCCGCGCCTTCCATGGCTGCGCCGATTGTCGATCCAGGCATTCCTCATGATGCCGAACATCCAGCTCGCGAGATTGCGTCCCGGCTCGAGCTGGTCGAGATGGCGCCAGGCACGCTCGACCGCCGACTGCACGAGGTCGTCGGCATCGTGCTGATTGCGCGACAACGCACGCGCGAAGCGGCGCAGCCGCGGCAGCAGCTCGACAATACGTTCACCGATTTCCTCCGCCGTCTCAGTCATGGTTACATGGTGAATAATACGTCTGGCGAGGTGGGTTTCTTCCGTGCGCGTAGCGATCTTCATTCTTGCGTGTTTTCTGACGCTTTCGGCGTCGGCGCAGCTGCCGCAGGTGCAGCTTCCGCCCGTCCAGGTACCCGGCGTCTTGCCGGATGTCACCCGCGGTGTCGGCAGCACGCTGCGCGAAGTCACCGGTGCACGCGCATTGCGCGCTGACCGGCTATTCAACGCGAATCGCGCCTCGCTCGACCGCGATTCTCGCGGCGATCTCGTGGTTCGCGCGGAAGTCATCGCCATCGACGTCACCGAATCTGCGCTGGCGAATGCACGCGATGCGCGGTTCAGCGTGCTGCGTACGCGGGAGTTCGCGGATCTCGGCATGAAGGTCACGGTGCTGCAGGCGCCCGAAGGATGGAGCGCGACGCGCGGGCTCAAACGCCTGCGCAAGCTCGACCCGGACGGCACGTATGACTACAACCATATCTATCTCGATGCGGGCGACGTCGGCGCTCCGGCGGCACCCGCCAAAGGCGCGGCGTCCGGACCCGTCATCGGTGGCGTCGCACACCCTCGCGTCGGACTCATCGATGGGGGTGTCGAAGCCACGCATGTGGCGCTGCGCGGCGGCGTGGTTCACCAGTTCGGATGCGACGGAAATCCCGTGCCCAGCGTGCACGGCACGGCGGTCGCATCGCTGATCGCCGGATCTGCGGGTGACTTTCAGGGTTCCGCACCGCACGCGGAACTGTTTGCGGCGGATGTCTACTGCGGCTTGCCCACGGGTGGCGCTGTCGAGGCGGTCGCCCACGCGCTTGGCTGGATGGCAAAGGAACGCGTCCCGGTCGTGAACGTGAGCCTCGTCGGACCGCGAAACGCGCTGCTGGAGCGCGCGATGAAGGTACTGCTGGGACGCGGTCACCTGATCGTGGCCGCCGTCGGCAACGATGGTCCTGCGGCCCAGCCGCTGTATCCGGCCGCATACCCGGGCGTCATTGCCGTCACTGCTGTGGATGCCGGTCGCCGTGTGTTGTTAGAGGCCTGTCGCGGAAAACACCTCGCTCTCGCCGCACCGGGTGCGGACTTGCGCGCGGCGGACGCGGCCGACGCCACGGGCTACAAAGAGGTTCGCGGCACTTCGTTCGCGGCGCCACTGGTGGCCGGACTTCTTTCCCGAGCGCTCGAAGCGCCAGATCCCATTGCCAGCGCAAGCGCTGTGGTGGCTCTGACCGCGCAGGCCGTCGATCTCGGACCGCGTGGGCGCGACAACATCTATGGCGCCGGTCTGGTGGCCGCTGACTTTCTCCGAAGCGCTCCGGCCAGCGAAGTTGCCATTAAATAGAGTGCGTTAAGTCAAATGCGAATTTTCCTGGCGGGCCGGGAAGAAATCGCCGGACCCGGTCGTAGTTCCTCCTGAGAGCCGCGGATTTTCCGCAGCACACATATCAGCCATTCAGGAGCAAAGACATGAATTACAAACACTTGATCAAGCCGGTTGCCGTGCTCGCGCTGTTTTGCGGCGCGCCGGTGCTGCAGGCGCAGGTTCTGGGCGGTGGCGCTGGCGGGAGCCTCGGCGGTTCATTGGGCGGCACGCTTGGTAGCGGCATGGGATCCATCGGCGGCATGGGCCAGGGCAGCGCCAACGGCTCTCTTGGCGGCAGCCTCGAACGAACGGGAGAACTTCGCCGTCACGCAACGGGCGCCGTCGATCGGACTCGCGATTCCGCCGGGCGTGTGCGAGATCGCGCCGCAACGACCCGTGACGCTGCTCAGAACTCTGCGTCTTCCGCGACGAATGGAATCGCGGGCAGCGTGAATGGCGCAGGAAACGCTGCCGGCAATGCCAGCGGTTCGCTGTCAGGCGTGAGCGGTGCCGCCAATGGAAATGCGGCCGGTGATCTCACCGGGTCGCTCGACTCGGTGAAGGACGCGGCGCCAACAGCTCCGAACGCGCCCGCGCCGGCCACGCCGGCCCCGTCCGGTTCTCCGGGCACTCTGCCGGCGCTGCCCAATGCCTCCGGCAATGGAAGTGGATCGGGTTCGCTAGCGGGTGCCCTCGACGTCCAGAAGTCGGACGATGCGAAACCTGCGACGACTGAGCCTGCCCAGCCGCACAGCTTCACCTCGCCCGTCGCCGCCAGCGCGAGTGCGAATGCGAACGCCAACGGCGATGCTTCGGTGAACGCGAGCCGGCAGTAGTCGCTGCGGCAAGAAAAAGCGGCGGGACCGCGAGGTCCCGCCGCTTAGCTTAGGTCAGAAGTTAGTGCCTCTCTGCTAGGCTGTGATCTTGGAAACCCTGACCCACAGCGTCTACGAGTGCACGCTCGCTGTCGAGGCGCACATGATCTGCGACCTGCTGGCCCGCAACGGCATTTCCTCGAATGTTGACGGCGAGTTCCTGGCTGGCGCCGGTGGCGAACTTCCGCTCGGCAACACGATCAAGGTGCGCGTCGACCCTTTGCGCGCGGTCGAGGCGCGCGCCGTCATCAGCGAGTGGGAACGCCTTCAACCACCTGAGCCCATCCCGCCGCCGCCGCGGTCGACCTGGCGGTCGCCGCTGTGGTTCCTGGGCGGAATTCTGGCCGGTGGCGCCGTGATGTTTCTCGCGCTGCGAACACCGTACTCGGGGGAATCGGCCGATCTCAACGGTGACGGCGTGGTGGACGAGAAGTACCACTACACGGGGCAGGTCATCGACCGCGTCGAATACGACCGCAACGCCGACGGAAAGATCGACGCACGCTGGATAAATGATATGTACGGCGTTCCGGAGAAGTTCGAGGGCGACGACGATTTCGATGGTCGTTTCGAGTGGAAGACCGACGCGGTGCGCGGCTGGTCCGTGCGCTCTGAGCAAGATGCCGATGGCGATGGCAGGCCCGAGCGGGTATTTCGGCTCTCCCTTGGCGTCATGCACACGGAGGACATCTACGATGAGGCCGGCACTAGGGTAGTGGTGCGCCAGCACTTCGACAACGCACGCCTGGTGGCCAGGGAGTTCGACAAAGACGGCGACGGTGTCTTTGAGCGTCGTGTCGAATTCGACCGCTTTGGCGAGCCGCTGCCGGTTCAATCCGCCGGTCCATAGCTACACACACGAAGCGGCGGGACCCTGTGGTACCGCCGCTCCCGATCTTGAAGCCATGAGCCCCGGTTTCAGCTCTGGGGCTGCGGCTTGTGCCGCGGCGCACCGTGCTTGAGCTCTTCCTTGCTCAGCAGACCATTCTTATCCGTGTCGAGCGTGCTGAAACGCTCGGCAACGCGCGGCATCTTTGCCTGCGCCTCATCGAGCGAAATCTGGCCATCGGCGTTGGCATCGGCTTCCGTGAAACGCTGTTCCATCTTCTGCTTCATGTCGCCGTGTTTGCCCTGGCGCGTGGCGCGAGCCTGTTTCATTTCTTCCTGCGTGAGGTAGCCGTCCTTGTTCGAGTCGATCTTGTCGAACCATTCGCCGCTACGTTCGGCGCCGGAACTCGTGGCTTCGGCGCGTGACACACGTCCGTCGCCATCTGTGTCCGCTTTCATTCCACGCGGCGCGTCGGATTTGGGCGCCTCACCGGCCGAGGCCGTACCCGCCAGCAACGCAGTCAGGCCTAGAACATAAAAAGTAGTCTTCATCGGGGAATCTCCTGTGGGAAATGAGGCCTGCAGGGGTATCAACGCACTCGCCGGCGATTGGTTTACAGACGAGGATTTACAGGCGGGGGTTTACCAGTTCGAGACTTGTTAAGATCGCGCCGGCTTCATCGAGTTCCAGACAGGTTCCCCCCGTGAAATCCGAGCTAGAGCGCCTCCTTCGCGAGGCGCTGCGATCACTTGTTCCCAGTGTTTTGTCCGAAGCGGTGGATCCCGCCCAGGTGGTGGTCGAACGCGCGCGCGACACGCAGCACGGCGACTTCCAGAGCAACATCGCCATGCGTATCGCCAAGTCGGCGCGCAAGAACCCGCGCGATCTGGCACAGGATCTGGTGGCCGCTCTGCCGAAGAGCGAACTCGTGTCGGACGCCTCCGTCGCTGGCGCCGGCTTCATCAACTTCCGGCTGGCCAAGGACGCGTGGTTTACGCCCCTCAAGAACGTCGCGGCCCAGGGTGCCGGCTACGGCCGCAGCAACTTGGGCGCCGGTCGAAAAGTGATGATCGAGTTCGTCTCGGCCAACCCCACCGGCCCCATGCACGTGGGCCACGGCCGCGGCGCTGCTTATGGCGCGACGCTCGGCAACCTGCTCGAAGCCACGGGCCACTCGACCTACCGCGAGTACTACATCAACGATGCTGGCCGGCAGATCGACATCCTGGCCATCAGCGTCTATCTGCGTTATCTCGAGTTGTGCGGGGAAGCCATTGCGTTCCCGTCGAACGGCTATCGCGCCGAATACATCCTGCCCGTGGCCCGCGCGCTGCACGCGAAGCGCGGCGAGACCCTCAAGCGGCCTGCCGCCGACATCACCCGCGGCGCGCCGCCAGACGCACCCGCTGGCGACAAGGACAAGCACATCGACGGGCTCATCGAAAACGCGCGCCGTGAGTTGGGCGCGGAGGATTTCGATTCCATCGTTATCTTCGCGCGCGACGCCATGATGGCCGACATCCGCAACGACCTCGAAGAGTTCGGCGTGCGCTTCGATTGCTGGTATTCCGAGCGCGAGCTGGCCCGCAGCGGCGCCATCGAGAAAGCCCTCGATGCGCTGCGCGCAAGCGGACACGTTTACGTGAAGGACGGCGCCACCTGGTTCAAATCCACGGAATTCGGCGATGACGAAGACCGCGTGATCATTCGCGAAAATGGCGTTGGCACCTATTTCGCGGCGGACATCGCGTATCACTTCGACAAGCGCCAGCGCGGCCATGACCTGCTGATCGATGTCTGGGGCGCGGATCATCATGGCTATGTCGCGCGAGTGCGCGGCGCGCTGGTGGCGCTTGGCACGCCGGGCGATTGCTTCGAGGTCACGCTGATGCAGCTCGTGAGCCTGTTCCGCGGCGGCGAGAAACTGGCCATGGGCAAGCGCGAAGGCAATTTCGTGACGCTGCGCGAGCTGCGCAACGACGTCGGCAACGACGCCTGCCGCTTCTTCTATCTGCTGCGCAGCCACGACCAGGCGCTGGATTTCGACCTGGAGCTGGCGAAATCCCGCTCCAACGAAAATCCCGTGTACTACATCCAGTACGCGCACGCGCGCGTGGCGTCGGTGATGAAGCAGCTCGCCTCGAAAGGCTACTCGTACGACGCCGGCGCGGCCGACCTCTCGCTGCTCACCAATGTGCATGAGCAGGCCGTGCTCACCGCAGTGTCGAAGTATCCGGAGATTGTCGAACATGCCGCACTCGCGCGTGCGCCGCATGCCCTGGTGCATTTCCTGCGCGATCTGGCGAACACGCTGCATACCTATTACAACGCCGAGCAGTTCATCGTCGAAGAAGCACCCTTGCGTAACGCGCGCCTGACCCTGGTGCTGGCCGTACAGCAGGTGATTCGCAACGGCCTCGGAATTCTCGGCGTGTCCGCACCCGAGACGATGTAGTTGCCGTGGCCGTCAAAATCACCAGTCGCGATTTCAAGCGCGCCCGCCCCGGCGGCGTGCGGTTCGATTTCGGCCGCTGGCGGGAATTCGGTGTCGGCCTCGCGGTAGGCCTGTCGGTCTCGCTGTTCGTGCTGATCTGGCAGAACTATCGCGAGAAACAGGCCGATACCGAAGTCGCTGCCGTTCCGAACCCCAAGCCGCGCGCCGACAAGGCCGCCAACGCCGACGCTGAAGAAGGCGCAAAGAACTACGACTTCTACGACATGCTCCCGAAATTCGAGGTCGTCGTGCCGGAGAGAGAACGCGAAGTGGCCAGCGATCGCGGCAGCGCCCCGGCGAACATCGAGCGACCCGGCGTCTACGTGCTGCAGGCGGGTTCCTATCGCCAGCAGTCCGAGGCTGACCGGATCCGCGCGCAACTCAAGATGCAGGGAATTGACGCCAACGTGCAGCGGGTGTCGGTGGACGAAGACGTCTGGCACCGCGTGCGCATCGGCCCCATCACCGACCTCACCGAGCTCAACCGGCTGCGCGCACGCCTGCGCGCCGCGGATTTCGACGATGCTCTGGTCATCCGTGTGGGGGACTAGTTAGATGAGGCCAATGTCGCGCGCGGGGATCCCGGCTGGCGCGGCTTTGCTGGCTTTGCTGGCTCTGCTGGCCGCCTGCGCCGCGCAGCCACCCGCGACGACGCCCGCGCCACCGGCTCCGTCACGCGCGGCCGCCCCCGAAACTCCGCCTATACCGAAACCGACCCATCCGGGCCTCACGCTGGCTGCGGTCGGCGACATGATGCTGGGCACGGATTTTCCCGAGAACATTCTTCCCGATGACGACGGGCTGTCGTTCCTCGATGCGGTAACCCCCATTCTCGAGCGCCCCGACCTGACTTTCGGAAACCTCGAAGGCGTGCTTCAGGATGGCGGCGAACCCGTGAAGGTGTGCAAGAACAAGAAGATCTGCTTTCTGTTTCGCTCCCCGGCTCGCTACACCACCTATTTCAAACTCGCGGGTTTCGACGTGCTGAGTCTCGCCAACAATCACGCGCGGGACTTCGGCGAGGATGGCCGGTCGTCCAGCATGTGGGCACTCGATGCGGCGGGCATTCATCATTCCGGCCGCGAAGGTACTGCGGCGAGTTTCGTCGTCAATGGCCGGCGCGTTGCCATGGTGGCGTTCGCCCCAAACGTAGGCTCGAACTCGCTCAACGATCCGCAGATCGGGCTGCCCCTGGTCGCGGAACTGGCGGCGAAACACGACATCGTCATCGTGTCGTTTCACGGTGGTGCCGAAGGCACGGGCGCGGAAGTGCTGCCGTTCGCACGCGAGATTTTCGCCGGCGAAGATCGTGGCAACGTGGTGGAGTTCGCGCGCGCGATGATCGACGCCGGCGCCGACATCGTGCTCGGTCATGGTCCGCACGTCGTACGGCCGCTGGAGTTGTACAACGACCGGCTGATTGCCTACAGCCTGGGGAATTTCGCCACGTATTACGGCATCAGCGTCGAAGGCATCCGCGGTATCGCGCCGATCCTGCTGGTCACGCTGGATGACGAAGGCAAGTTCGTGTCGGGCCGCATCGAACCGACGATCCAGGTTCGTCCCGCGGGTCCCGCTCCCGACCCCGCGCGCGCTGTCATCGCGTTGCTGCGTACCTTGACCGAAGCTTCTTTTCCCGGTGGCGCGCTGACCATCACCGAAGACGGCACGTTAGTTAGACGTAGCCCGCAATGATACGCAGGCGGATTACTCCGCGTCGTCCGTGATGTTGCGGAAATCGACGCCGAGAGACCGCAGTTTGCGGTACAGGTGCGTACGTTCCATGCCGACGCGCTTGGCGAGCTGACCCACCTTGCCGTTGCACAGCAGCAGCTGCTGCTGCAGGTAAGCACGCTCGAACTGCTCGCGGGCTTCGCGCAGCGGCAGCGCCAGCAGGTCCTGCTTGACCAGCGGCTCGACGCTCGGGGCCTGGGCCGCGAGCTCGCGCTCGATTTCCTCGAGACGGATTTCTTCCCCGCCGCCCTGGAGCAGCAGACGCTGTACGAGATTCTTGAGCTCGCGCACGTTGTCGGGCCAGGGGTAGTTGCGCAGGCGGTTTTGCGCCGCGACGCTGAACTTGCGGAACTGGAGGCCTTCGCTGTCCACCATACGGTCGACGTAGTGGCGCAGAAGGTCAGGCACGTCTTCGGTGTACTCGCGCAGCGGCGGCACTCGCACGATGAGGGTATTCAGATGCGAGAGCAGATCGCGACGGAAATCGTCGCCACGGCCCTCGATGCCCGGCCGTGACGAAGACAACATGCGCGCCTTGAACGGCACGGGGGTGTTTCCGCCTACGCGCGTGAACTGGCCGCTCTCCATCGTGCCCAGCAACGCGCGCTGCGACTGCGGCGGCAGATCTTCGATCTCGTTGATGAACAAAGTGCCGGCACCGGCGCGTTCGAGCACGCCAGGCGCGGTTTGACCGCCGGTTTCGGTGCCAAACAACACCTGCTCGGCGCCCTCGCCGCGCAGCGTGCTGGAAATGAGCGTGACGAACGGCCGCGCAGCGCGCGGGCTGGCGTCGTGAATGAATCTGGCGAACGCTTCGCGTCCGGTGCCGGTCTCGCCGACCAGCAGGACGGGCGAATCATTCGTGGCGATCTGTGCAAGATCCGCCCGCAGCTGCTGCATGACACGGCTGCGGCCCACGGGCACGCCCGGCGAAGCGGCTAACAACTTGCCGGCGTGGCGTTTCCGCTTGCCAGCCTCCAATGCGCGTTCCACGGTGCGCAGCAGCTTCTGCAGCGACAGCGGCTTCTCGACGAAATCGAATGCGCCGAGGCGCGTCGCCTCGACTGCGGTTTCGACGGTGCCGTGACCGGACATCATGACGACGGGGCAGGAGACATCCGCGGCGGCTCCCTGCCACTCGCGCAGCAGAGTGATGCCATCGGTGTCGGGCATCCAGATATCGAGCAATACGAGGTCGGGCAACTGGCGGGCGCGCGAAGCGCGTGCCTGCCCGGCGTCACCGGCGACGTCCACGTCGTAACCCTCTTCGGAAAGGATTTCTTTCAGAAGGCCTCGGATGTCGGCTTCGTCGTCGACGACCAGAATGTGTGCGGCGCTCATGCTCGCTCCTTCCTGGGTTCGGCGCGGCGTTCGCGCGCGACCAGTTGTCGGGATCCGTCTGTTACCGGCAAGGATACACGCACGCGCCCGCCGCCTTCCGGCCGATTGTCGGCTTCCACGCGGCCGCCGTGCTCTTCGACAATCTTTTTGACGATCGCCAGCCCCAATCCAGTGCCCTTGGGCTTGCTGGTGACATAGGGCTCGAAGACTCGCCCCAGGACGTCGCGCGAAAAACCCGGGCCGTTGTCGGTAACAGTAATAGTCGCGTATTCGGCCGACCCCACGGTTTCGAGCCGGGTTGTGGCCACCACGTGCCCGTCTGGCTTGTTCTCCACCGCCTCGGCGCCATTCACGATGAGATTGTTGAGGATCTGGCGCACGCGGCCACGGTCGGCTTCGACGCTTTCGACGTGTGCATCGAGGTCGACGTCGATCTTCACGCCCGCATCCTGCACGCGGTGCAGATCCGCGACCTCGGTCACCAGCGCGTTGAGGGGAAATTTCGTGACCGTCATGTCCGGTGCGCGCGCGTATTCGCTGAATGCGTTCACCATGGCCTTCATCGCTTCGACTTGCTGAACGATGGTGTAGGTGGCGCGATCGAGGATCTGCGCGTCCTCGCCGGACATCTGGTGGAGATAACGGCGACGCATACGCTCGGCGGAAAGCTGAATGGGCGTGAGCGGATTCTTGATTTCGTGAGCCAGGCGGCGCGCCACCTCTCCCCAGGCCGCATCGCGCTGCGCCTGCAGCAGCGCGCTGATGTCGTCGAACACGATGACATAGCCACCCTGGCGCTCGGCGTCGTTGTC
>DASTTJ010000036.1:0-8978 GCA_035760205.1 Steroidobacteraceae bacterium
GATCTCACGATCGCGCGCCTCGACTCCACCGCGGCCAAGCTGGTGCTCGACACACGCGACCTCACCATCCGCCACATCTGGTGGATGCGCGGCGACACCGATCTGGTGCCGCTGCGTTTCACGCTGGGCGTGCGCGATCCCATGTTGGGTTCTCCCCTTTCCATCGACCTGCCCGCGGAAGCCTCGGCGCCGCACTTCAAGGTGCGCATTTCGTACCAGACGCGCCCGGAAGCCAGTGGACTGCAATGGGTTGCTGCCGCGCAGACCGCCAACAAGACCGATCCGTTCCTGTTCACCCAGTCGCAGGCGATTCACGCGCGCAGCTGGATTCCGTTGCAGGACTCGCCGCAGGTGCGCATGACTTACAGCGCCACTATTCACGTGCCATCCGGCATGCGCGCCGTGATGAGCGCCCAGAGCCTGGGCAAGGACTCGGGCGAACTCAGTCCCAATGGCGTTTACAAGTTCGACATGCCGCAGGCGATCCCCTCGTACCTGATCGCCCTCGGCGTCGGCAAGCTCGATTTCCGTGCCACCGGACCACGCACTGGCGTGTTCGCTGAAAGCGCGATCGTCGAGGCGGCCGCGAAGGAATTCGCGGAAACCGAGCAGATGATCCAGGCCAGCGAGAAATTGTTCGGCCCCTATCGCTGGGGCCGCTACGACCTGCTGATGTTGCCGCCGTCATTCCCTTTTGGCGGCATGGAAAATCCGCGCCTTTCCTTCATCACCCCGACGCTCATCGCGGGCGATCGCAGTCTGACCGCGCTCATCGCGCACGAACTCGCGCACTCGTGGTCCGGAAATCTCGTCACGAATGCCACGTGGCGCGACCTATGGCTCAACGAGGGATTCACGGTCTACCTGCAGGGGCGCATCATGCTCGCGGTCTACGGCGAGCGGCGCCAGGCCATGGAAGAGATGCTCGATCTCACCACCTTGCGCGGGGAACTGAAGACCTTGCCACCCGCCGACCAGGTGCTGGCCATCGATCTGCGCGGCCGCGATCCGGACGACGTGTTCACCCAGGTGCCCTACATCAAGGGCGCCCTGTTCGTCAGCTGGCTTGCTTCGCGGTTCGGTAGCGAAGCCATCGACAAATTCCTGCACGACTACTTCGACAAGTTCGCGTTCCAGAGCATCACCACCGAAGATTTTCGCACTTACCTGGAAGCCAATCTGCTGCCGCAGAAGCCCAAGGCCGTGAGCAACGCCGAACTCGACGAATGGATGCGGGCGCCAGGACTGCCGAAGTACGCCGTGCTGCCGCACTCCGACGCCTTCGAGCGTGTGGATGCCGCGCGCGTGGAGTGGCTCGAAGGCAAAACGACGGCCGCGCAACTGCCCGCCAAGGACTGGACCACGCACGAATGGGTGCATTTCCTCGAGTCGCTGACCGCCAGAGTGCCGGCGGCAAAGCTCCAGGAGCTCGACACCACATTCGCGCTCACTGCCACCGGCAACAGCGAGATCGCCTTCAACTGGCTGCGCATCGCCATCCGCAACGACTACCAGCCCGCGTACGCCAGGCTCGAGAGTTACCTCACGCAAATCGGCCGGCGCCGGCTCATCAAGCCGCTGTACGAAGAGCTCATGAAGACCCCGGCCGGCGCGGCCCGGGCGCGCGCCATATACACCCTGGCTCGGCCTAACTACCATCCGATCGCCACCAGCACCCTCGATGCCATCGTGCTTCCGGGGTCTCGCTGAGTGGTCATCCCGCTGCACGACGACAACCCGACGAGCACCAGGCCCCGCGTCACGGTCGGCATCATCATCGCCTGCGTCCTGGTGTACGTGTGGCAGCACCTGCTGCTGTCGGGAGCGGGCACGCAACAGATGCTGTACGCCTACGGTCTGGTTCCCGCGGTGCTGACGGGCCGCGAGATGCTGCCGGCGGAGATCGCCGTGATTCCACCCTGGGGATCGGTGCTCACCTCGATGTTCATGCATGGTGGCTTCTGGCACCTGGCCGGCAACATGCTCTACCTGTGGATTTTCGGAAACAACGTCGAAGACGCCATGGGCCACACCCGTTACTTCCTTTTCTATGTTCTCTGCGGTGTCGCGGCGGTATTCGCCCAGGTGCTGCCGAATCCCGGTTCGATCGTGCCCATGGTGGGTGCGAGCGGCGCGATCTCCGGCGTGCTCGGCGGATACCTGCTGCTGTTTCCACGAGCGCGCGTGTTGTTAGGGTTGCCGCTCGGCTTCATCATCGTGGGACTCGGACGATTCCCGGCAATCTGGGTGCTGGCGGCGTGGTTCGGCATGCAACTCATCATGGGAGGCCTCGCCGCCGTGCAGGCTCCCGGCGAATCCCAGGGTGGAATCGCCTTTGGTGCGCACATCGGAGGATTCATCGCCGGACTCGCATTCGTCGCAATTTTCAAACGACGCGACGTTCCGCTGTGGCGGCGCTACTGAGACGCTGCTACATTCCGCGCACGTTGCGAGGCCCGTTTGCCGCGCACCGAAGTTCTGGGGAGTTGATTGGCCGAGCCGTTTGACTCGCAAATCCAAACAGCCGAACAACCCGGCTCTATACGTGTCATTGCGCGCGCCGCAACCAACATCGCCGCCTTCGTCGGCCGCACCCTGAAGGGGCCGGTCAACGAGCCCGTCCCCGTCCGCAGCTTCGCCGACTACACGCGCGTGTTCGGCGGTCTCTGGCAACCCTCCACTCTCAGTTACGCGGTCGACCAGTTCTTCGAGAACGGCGGCCGCTGCGCCATCATCGTCCGCGTCGTCAATGGCGCACGCCCGCCGACCCTGTCGCTCCCGTGCCTGTCCGGCAAGCTCATCCTGCGCGGCGTGGGCGCCGGTTCGCGCGAGTTCCTGCGTGCTTCCGTGGACTATGACGGCATCGACGCGAAGGAAACCGACCGCTTCAACCTCGTCGTTCAGCGCGTGCGCACGGCCGGTTCCGAGCAGATCGAAGACCAGGAAATATTCCGGCGCCTCACCGTCACTCCGGGGGTCGACCGCTTCGTGGCCGACTCGCTGCTCGAGTCACGCCTGGTGCGGGTGCAGGGCGGCGTCCCCGGAGCGCGGCCCGTCCGCACTCCGGCCGCGGCCGCGGGCGCGTCCATCGGCTACACACCCTGCAATCCCGATGGCGACGACGGTGGTCCCATCACGGACTACGACATCATCGGGTCGGCCCAGGCCGGCACCGGCCTCTTTGCGTTGCAGTCGGCGCCCGACATCAACCTCCTGTGTATTCCGCCGCTGACGCGCGAAACCGACGTCGGTTTGTCCACGCTGCTGGTGGCGGGCCGGTTCTGCCGCGAACGGCGCGCCATGCTCATCGTGGATCCGCCGTCCTCGTGGGCGTCGAGCGCGGCCGCGATCGATGGAATGCGCCACTGGCCGTTTCGCAGCGAGGACGCCACCATGTTCTTCCCGCGCGTGGTCGCCTTCGACCGTCTGCGCGGCCGTTTCGAGCTGTTCGCGCCCTGCGGTGTGGCGGCGGGCATCATCGCGCGCTGTGACGAAAGCACGCCGGTGTGGTCGGCGGCCGAAGGCGACGCACCGATACTTCGGCACGGCATGCGCCCGGCCTGGAACGTGAACAACCCCGACCGCGTCAGGCTCGCAAATGCCGGCATCAACCTGCTGCAGGCCGTACGCATCGCCCCGAAGTTCGCCAACAGTCCGCGTACGCTCGCCAGCGGCTCGGCCGCCGTCAGCGACTGGCGTTATCTGTCCGCGCGCCGGCTCGGGTTGTTCGTGCTCACTTCGATCGAGCGCGGCACGCGCTGGATGTTGTTCGAGCGCAATGCGCTGCCCACCTGGGCGATGGCGAAAGCGCAGGTCGAAGCGTTCCTGGATTCGCTGTACGCCGAGGGCGCCTTCGTCGGCCGCAGCGGCGAGCTGAGCTACTTCGTGGTGTGCGACGAGCGCATCAATACGGAAGAGACGATGCGTGCCGGCAAGATCAACCTTGCCTTCGGTTTCGCGGCCACCAAGCCGGGCGAGTACCACGCCTTCATCATCACGCACCAGCCGAGCGGCTCGCGCGCGAAGGTGATCAGCGTGAATCGCTTCGCGAATTATTCGCCGAGCGTGGATCTGGAGATCGAGTCGAGCATCCTGCGCGGCCTGGTGCCGTTGACTCCCGTCGTGCCGCCACTCGGCGCGGTCAGCGAGCCGCGGGAAGAGGTTGCCGAACCGCTCACGCCGTACGCCGAAGCGTGAATCCGCAGCGGCGCATAAACGGCGCCGCTCAATGGCCCGGCGATTTCCTCAGTGCTTTCTCCAGCTCGATCTGCGTCACGGGTCTGCTGAGGTAGCGTTCGACTCCGGAAGCACGGGCCTCTTCGCGCGTCGGATGGTCGACGAGATCGGTCAGCGCGATCAGCCGGATGTTGTGCGCGCGGGAGTTCTTCTGCAAAAGCGCCGCCAGATCGCCTTCGATGCCGTCGGGCGCCGGCGTGCCGAGGAAAGCGATCGCGGGATGAAACGTGGCGGCGACCGCCAGGGCGCGCGACGTGCTGCGCACGGCGCGGATCTCCGCATAACCCGAGGCATTCAACAGGCTCGCCAGCGACTTGCTCGCCTCGCGGTCGCCGTCGACGATAAGGATGTGTTCGGGCTGCGCTTTCATGGGTTCATTCGTCATGCGGCAAAGTCGCAATTCGGGATGATTCTGTCGGTACGTTGACGCACAGACCGCTCAGGCACGTGCAGCCGAGTGGGGATAACCGACCATGCGCCCCAGGCGCTCGTCCCAGAGCTTCATTCGCGCGCATGCCAGGCTGTCGAGCAGCCCCATGCGCACGGTGGCCCGGAGCGCCGGCAACGATTCGTGTGCGGCCCGCAGATGGTAGTTCGGAATGCGCGGTGCCAGGTGGTGGATGTGGTGATAGCCGATGTTGGCCGTGATCCAGCGCAGCACCGCCGGCAGGTCGTAGAACGAGCTGCCGTCGACGGCGGCGGCGTGGGGATCCCAGTCGGCTCGACGTACCCAATAGCCGTTTTCGAAACAGTGTTGCACGTAGAACAACCACACGCCGAACGCGCCGGCGATCGCCACCACCGGCAGCTGCACCAGCAGCAGGGTGCGCCACCCGAACAGCACGCAGAAGAGACCGCCGAGCGCCAGCAGCGCGAGATTGTTGAGCGCCACGCTGCGCCACTCTTTCTTCCAGCCCCACGGCATGCCGAGCGGAAACCGGTGTTTGGCCACGAACTGGTAGATAGGCCCGATGCCGAGCATCACGGGCATGCTGCGGTAGAAGCGGTAGCAGAAGCGGATCCAGCCGGATTGGGCGCGATATTCGTCCACCGTCAGCGTGCGGATGTCGCCAAGCTCGCGCTTGTCGAGATTTCCCGAGGTCGCGTGGTGTATGCCGTGCGTCTTCTTCCAGTAGGCAAACGGAAACAGCGTCAGCAGTCCGAGTCCGGCGCCGACCCAGCGGTTGGCGCGCGCGTTTCCAAAAAATGAGCCGTGGCTGCAGTCGTGTTGCAGGATGAACAGGCGGATGTAGAGGGCCGCGGTGGGCAGCGCCAGCAACAGCGTCCACCAGTAGCTCCACCCGGCGTGGCGCGTCCAGGCCATGGCGACCCAGAGAGCCAGGAAAGTCGGCAGTGTGTTCGCGAGTTGCCAGAGCGCGCGTGGCAGGGAAGCTGTTGCAAAGCGCGCGAGTAATGCGCGCTGCGCAGGGGAGGGGCCGGACATCATGGCCGAGTCTGCGCCTTCCACGCCGCAAAGTTCAGCAAGTTTCGGAATGCGTTGTGTGCGCCAGCGCACTAAATTGCCGACCCCCCACCGAATGCCATCGGAAAACGAGCCGACATGACAGCCGAAATGGCGCGATGCGCGTAAGCACGCTGACCGAGCGCGTGAATGCGCTCGATTGGCCCGCGCTGGGCGCGGCGCTGGATAGACGTGGCAACGTGGTCGTCGAGCGCGTGCTGGGCGGCGAGCAGTGTCTACAGATTTCTGCGCTGTACACCGGTGATGCGGGCTTCCGCAGCCGAGTGGTCATGGAGAAACATGGCTTCGGCCGCGGCGAATATCGCTATTTCTCGTACCCGCTGCCACCTCTCGTCAGCGAACTCCGCGCAGCCTTCTATCCGAGGGCCGCGCTGATCGCCAATCGCTGGAACGAGCGCATGGGTCTGCCCACGCGTTTTCCCGCCCTGCACACCGATTTCCTGTCGCGCTGTCACGAAGCGGGCCAGACCAGGCCGACTCCTCTGCTGCTTCGTTATGGACCAGGGGACTACAACTGTCTCCACCAGGATCTTTACGGAGAACATGTCTTTCCGCTGCAGCTTGCGATACTGCTCTCATCCCCGGGCGAGGATTTTTCCGGTGGGGAGTTCGTACTGACCGAGCAACGCCCACGGCGCCAGTCGCGGGTCGAGGTGTGTCCTCTTCAGCAAGGCGATGCGGTGTTATTTGCTGTTCATCACCGGCCGGCGCCTGGCGTGCATGGCGACTACCGGGTGACGATGCGACACGGGGTCAGCGAAGTTCGGACCGGCCTACGGCACACGCTCGGCGTCATCTTTCACGACGCGTTGTGAGTCGCCTTCCACCGCGCGTACTGCTGCGGCATGCACACGGCGCAGGGCCGGAAGCCGGCTGCGATGGCAGTTGCTTCGTCGAGAAAGAAAACGCGCTGTGTCACATATCCGCGGCGTTCGATCGCCTGCAGCGCGGCGCGGCAATCGAGGCGCCCATAGATTTTAGACTTGCGATGCCCGCCGAGCGTGCCGGGAACGGCGCTCACATGCGTAGCACCGTCGGCGCCGATCAGATTCCACGTGAGGGCTGGGTTGGTCAGCCCGCCGACTCCCGCTTCGGCGAGACGTACATGCTGATGACTGCGCGCACGACTTCCTTGCCGGCGCTGTCGGTGACGGTGACGGGCACGCCGACATTTTCGGGCCCGGCCCATTCTGTCTTGTCGAGCCGCGCGGTGGCGATGACATCTGTTTCGGCCTTGGCGAGGTATTCGATCGTCATGCCTCGCGGGATCCAGCGCATGCCGACCGGGATGGTGACTTCGGTGCACATTCCCGCGGCGAGCTCACAGAGGTTTCCCATGGCCAGCGCGTGCACGGTACCGATGTGGTTCTCGACAGCACGGCGCTTTTTCATCGTGACGCGGCACAACTTGGGCTCGAGATCGAGGAACCGGGGCCGGATGGTGCCGAAGTAGGGAGCGCGCTTGGAAACCGTTCGGGCAAACCACCAGCGTCCGAATGCGGAACTCCGCGCGCGTGCCCAGGCTCGAAGCGTGGGTCCTGCGGTGGTGGTGGTGTTCATGGTCAGCCAGTCCATCTGCGGACGTGGGGCTTGAGCGTCGGTTGCTACTCGGGCCATCGCGTGATCGAATCTTGTCGCCGCGGGGCTTGGACTCTAGTTGAATTCATGACGAAAGACACGCAAGCGGACGCGGCGCAAGCACGCGCCGCGTCAATTCGCAGAGCAGTGCGCGCCATCAAGCGCGGCAGTTTCGCGAGCTACGGTGATATCGCGCGCCGCGCAGGATTACCCGGGCGTGCGCGCCTGGTGGGGCAGGTGCTGCGAGACTCCGCAGACCAGCGGCTGCCCTGGCATCGTGTCACTGGGGCGCAAGGACGCATTGCCTTTCCCGCCGGATCGGCCAGCGCACACAAACAATTACGATTGCTGGCCGCCGAAGGTGTGAAGATTCGCGGCAATCGCGCGCTGGCGGATCGCACGCCAGGCACCCGAAAAAATCTCGATGCACTGCTCTGGAAACTCTGAGGATTCAAAACGTGACCGATCGCTACGTCGTTTTCTCCCATGGCAAGGACGCCGGGCCTTGGGGCGTGAAGATCACCGCCCTCGCCGGCAATGCACGCAGCGAAGGTTATGAGGTGGAATCGGTGGATTACCGCGGCATCGACGATCCGCGTGAACGCGTAAACAAGCTGGTCGAGTTCTGCAAGGAGCTCAAGGGCGACCTGGTGTTGTGCGGATCGAGTCTCGGTGGTTACGTGTCGGTGGCCGCGGCCTCTCTGCTGCATGCGCGCGGCGTATTCCTGATGGCGCCGGCGCTGACCATGCCCGGCCTGCCGCCGCTGCGTGAAAAGCTCCTCGACTGCCCGACCACCATCGTGCACGGGTGGAAAGACGATGTGGTGCCGGTCGAGCAGAGCATGGAATTCGCGCGTCGCCACGGTTGCGCGCTGCACATCCTCAACAGCGACCACCGGCTGCAGGACGAGGTGCGCTTCCTCAAATACCTGTTCGAATACTTCCTCATCTCGCTCGACCTTCCGCAGGACGTCTCATGAAATGGGGACATGCCACATTTTCCTGTAACAAAGTTGTCCCTGCTGAAGGACACCTCGAGCACATTCCTTTATTACAAGAAAATGAGGCATGTCCCCATTTCTGATGAACTCTCACTGTTGATCCAGCGCGCACACGCGGGCGACGAAGCCGCGCGCGAGCGGCTGTTCGCCGTCGCCTATGAAGACCTGCGCGGCCAGGCACGCCGGCAACTGCGCGACGGCGGGAGAAACACGCTTCTGAACACCACGGTGCTGCTGCACGAGAGCTTTCTGCGCTTCCAGCGCGCGGGCAAGCTGGCCGGCGCCGAGCGCGGTCACTTCTTTGCCTATGCGGCGCGCGTCATGCGCTCGGTCATCGTCGACTTCGCGCGGCAACGCCAGGCGGAGCGCCGCGGCGGCGACGCCGTACACCTGCCGCTCGATGCCCAGTTCGCCGAAAACCTGCGCGCCGGCGAAGACGAAGTGATCCAGATCAACGACGCCATCGAGGCATTGCAGAACGAAGATGCACGGCTGGTGCAGGTGGTGGAAATGCGCTATTTCGCCGGCATGACCGAGCAGGAAATCGCCACCGTTCTGGGCGTGACCGATCGCACTGTGCGGCGCGACTGGGAGAAAGCGCGACTGCTGCTGGCGGCGATGTTGCGCTGAATGTCCGGATCGCATGCTCGTTCCCGTCTGCGGCTTTAGGGACTACGCGC
>DASTTJ010000037.1:0-17038 GCA_035760205.1 Steroidobacteraceae bacterium
CCGGGCACGCGCTTCCACTTGCGCGGCCACCTGCTGCAACAAAGCGGTTTCGGCCTTCGGCAGCACGATGCTGTTCCAGGTCGCCTTGGCGTCGATGCGCTCGGCCAGCCGCTCGAGAGTCGGACGCGTGCGCAGGCGGCACGCACGCCAGATACCCTCCTCGATCGCACCCGGCTCTGCTTCCTTGCGCGCGCGCACTGCAATCGCTGCGATCTCATTGCGGTTCAGATTGAACTGACCCGCCAGTCGTTTCGCAGCTGGCGCCCCCTGACTGCCAAGTACCGTCATCCAGGCAGCCTGTTGTTCCATCGGTGTCGGCTTTGTCACGTCGACGGCGACGAGAGGATGGATCGCCGCCGAGAGCGGGTCGCGCGTGGCGACGAACATCAAGCCGCCACTGCGACTCACGAATCGCGCGAGTCGAGTGAGAGGCGCGTCGGGCGACGCCGAGGCACCGCGATCCACTTCGTGCGCATCGAGATACAAGGCGAGCGGCAGCAGCATGCTCTCGCGCTGCCAGAGTCTCGCCAATGTCTCGAGTTCACCGCCATGCGCGGGCAGCATGTCTGCAGGAAGTCTGCAGAGCTGCAGACCCGCGCTCGCGGCGACCGCGGCTGCAACCTGGCGTTTGCTGTCGCGATCGCGCCCGACGAGCACGATCGGATCGACGAGGTGCGCGGTGGCCTGCAATGCGACGATCAAATGGCGCGCCGCGGAGCGCTGCGAGCCAGGCAGCGAGTCGAGCGTCGCGGCCGGCACCTGATTGAGCAGGGGCGCCACGCGATCGTCGAGGTAGTTGAGCCCCTTCACGAAGCTCACGATGCGTTCGTCCGCGCGCAGCGCGCTCGAGACAAGCGGCTGGGCGGCGGGCTGGTTGATCTCGATGAGCCGCCAGTAACGCAGCGGGCGCTCGGGCGAGAGCGCATCCCAGGCCGGTTCATCGAACAGGGATAGCGCAAGCGCGTAGGTCGGGTATTGGCGCGGCTCGTCCTGGGCGCCAGCGCAGAGCGTTGCGGTGCGGATATCAAGCTCCATGGCGACGCACAACAACAGGACATCGCGCTCGAAAGCTGACAGACCCAGCCTGCGTGCCAGCATGAGCAGAGCGGGCGCGGGTTCAACGTTGCTAGCAACATCGAGCCGCGCGCACGCGGCCTCCAGAGGCGCCGCGTCGTCCCCGGGTGACGGCGCTCCGTGTGCCCTGCGCACCGCGGATTCCAGTTTCAGCCGCAACCACGCCAGGGCGGCCGCGAGATACTCGGAATTGCGGGCCTGCCAGTCTCCAGGTGTGCTCATGTGATGGTCACTCGCTGTGATGGGTCGAATGCGAACCCGCTGGTCGCGGTGTCGTACTTGAACGGCAGGCTGTGCACGCCATCGACGCGGATGCGCACCAGCTCGTTGTTGACCTCCGGCGCATCCGGGATTTCGAACACCAGCGAGTCGGACGCCCCGGCGAGCGGCTCGGCGGCGATCTCGCGGCCGCCTAACAAGAGGAAGGCCGGCTGATCCTTGAGAACCTTCGGCCGACAGGTCACGGTAAGTGAGACATCGCCGCCGACGCGCACTGCTGGATTGGGCTGGATGTCGGTTACTCGCGGCGCGAACACCAGCGGCATGACGTTCGAGATGCGCTCCACGCCGCCCTTCTCGACGATGACCGTGACGGAGTAGATGCCTGAAGCCCACTCGTCCAGCGCAGTCGCGTCATCGGGCAGGGTGAGACGCAGTTCGCCGGCACCGCGATCGGCGACCGGGATGACGGAATTCGTGGCCGCCGCGAGCCGCGGATGCTTAAACCGCACCTGCACTTCGTCACCGCCCAGCGTGGCGCCGGTCAGCAGCAGCCGGTCCCCGAGTTGAGCGGCCGGAAACGAGGCCACGCGCGGAATGCGCGCGGCCGCTGCCAGGGCGCCCGCCCACCAGGAATCGAGCTGCGGAAACTGCCCGAGCACCGTCTCAACGCCGCGGTCCTGCTCGCCGCGCTTGAGCACGGGCAACGCGGTCGGGCCGGATTCCAGCGCATCGAGCTCAACGACGGAGGCGTGATAAGCCACGGACAACGCGTATGGCGACTGGACCATGATGGACCAGAGCCGCGAGAGCTCCTCCAGAGACATCTGCGTGGGCGTGAACTTGACGCGCTCATGCGCTGTCGCCAGATCGGCGTCATCGAGTTCGGGCGCATGGTTGCCTGACGCAATCAACTGCCGGAGCAGCTCGGCATCGATGACCGCGCGCGAATGCAGATCGCGCACCACGGCGGCCAGCATGCGCTCCGGCACCAGCGTGGGTGAATCTCCATAAAATGTGAGTAGATAGTGCAAATCGATGGCGGCGCGCGGACGGCCATTGAGCCGGCCGGTCGAATCGCGCGTGGGCAGGTCGGAGTTGCGCAGCGCCGCGTTGGGAGTCACTTGGTACAGGTAGACATGCAGCGTCGGCTTCGCGTTGTCTCCCGTGGGTGCCACCGGTCGCCCGAACTGAAGGTCGACGTCGGCATCGAGCGCGCCAGCCGCCGACGCATGAGCCTTGCGTCCCAACGCCGCCGTCACCGTCGCGACCGCCAGGTGGTTGCTCATGTGCTTCTTCCGCGTCGTTTGGTCAGGTAGGCGTCGAGACTCAGCGTCGGCCGCAACGCGCGAACCGACGCCGTCTTCGGCTGCGCCCGCGACGCGGTCTGCTGCGCGCGAATTTCCACGCTCCCGATGGAGATGTGAACGTCAGGAGCGCGACGTTCGGCGGCCCTGCCGCGAAGCCCCACCGGCGGCAGCGCGCGCGATGCCGGCGCGAGGATCATGCGGGGCTTCGCCAGCATGTCGACGGCTTGCGAAGGGGTCTCTCGCCGCGGTGGCGCTTCGGCCACCTCGGCAGCCGGGTCGCGCCGGCCGGGCCTGCTGTCTCGCTTGCGCGCGAGCGAGGTCGTGGGTGAAGTGAGCGCAGTCCGCGCAGCAGCGCGGGACGAATCCGCTTGCGAAGAGATCACGCCCCTCTCCAGGGTAGTTTGCTCCAACGCCCGTGCTACAACGGGCGGTGCAACAGCCACATCGCTCGCGTGCCTGGCGTTCGGCATTGCGCGGCTCGATGACTCAGGCTCATGCATCAAGGTGTTCGCGAGGCCATCATCCCCGGCTTCGGCTGGAGCGCGCCCGAGTGCGCCGACTCGGCGCCCGCGCAATTCGGCAGGGGAACCGGTCTCCGCCAGGGCGACGACTTCCTCGAAACGCGCCGCTGCGTCAGGCGAAGGTCGGGTGATTCGACTGCGCGCCCCGGCGCCACCTTGCGCCGCGTTGCCGTCAGGCTCGGCAGTTCGCACCCGCTCAGGAACAAGGGCGCGTGGCAAAGGATGGGAAATTTCGGCGGCATCGGTGCACGGCTCATCGGTGGCACCCTCCCAAATTCCGGCGTTGTCCGCCTCTGCGGCTGGCTCGAAGGGGCTCTTGCGCAAGGGCACGAGTGGCGCGCCGAGGCCGAGCGTCCGCGACACCAGGTGCGCGAGATATCCGCTCATGCCCGCCCCTCGATGAGCTCGAGGTAGGCGCGTCGACGCGCGGGGCTCAATGCCAGAATCTGCGGCTCACTCCATCCATAGGTACTCGCAATTGCGTGGATGTCGCTCAACTGGGTGCGCGCCCAGGTCTCGACCTCGCTCCACAGGTGCGTGGCGATGTCGAAGGTGGCGCGCGCGGCGCGCGTGCACATGGCGCAGGTGATGTCGAGAACGACCTGCGCCTGCGAATCGAGTTCTCCCATGCGGGTGTCGATCGCGACGACGAGCTCGGCCGGTGGCTCGATCGGCGAGTCGAGTCCTTCAGGCGAGGTCAGCGCAATGAGGCAGCGATGCAGCAGCGTGCGTTCGGCCGCCGCGGCGTCCTGTTCGCCGGCGAGTGCCAGGACATCGCCGCAGTTGGGCAGCCGGAAGGCCGCGCGATAGCCGCCAGCCTCGGCCTCGAAGGTCTCGCCGCCGCTCTGGTCTGCACGGATGCCATCGGTCGGAAATACGAGCTCGATGTGCTCGCCACAGTGCGCACAATGCGCGACACATTCGAGATTGCGGCCGAACAGCAGCTCGCGCAGGTCCAGCAGCACGGCGTCGCGCCGGCCGATGCCGGTCGCGGCAAGCTCCTCCGCGGTAGCGCCGGGTTGCGCGACGGCCAGCAACAGCAGGCCGCGAATTCCCGGTCCCTGCGCGGCGCCGCGTTCCCATGCGTGCAGCAATGTGGCGGCTTCTGGCCGTTGCATGAAACGCGCCTGTAGCTAGGCTGGTTCCGTGAACGTCGGTTCCGACGGTTCAGGAACTTCCGGATCGCGCTCCCAGCCTTCGTTCTCGAGCTTGATGCTCTGGATGAGCACGGCATTCGCGTTGGCGTCGAGATCGGCCTGCGCCTGGAACTCCGATACCCAGCAGCGATACACCTTGTAGGCGATTACCACCTGTCCGGCCTCGTTATAGACCTCGATGATCACGTCCTTGCGGAAGTCCTTGAGGGACACTTCCGCGCCGAGACCGGAACCGTAGTTCCACACCTTGTTAGCCCATTGCTCGAACTCCTTGTCGTGGGTCACACCACGCTCGAGCGAAATGGCTTCGTACTCGGTACGGCCGGGCGACTTGCGACTGCTGCTCGGGTCGCCACCCTCGCGGTGCTTGACCACCTCGGTGGTGCGCTTGAGCGCGCCGCACTTGCTGACGCCGGCAACGTACTTGCCGTCCCACTTCACGCGGAACTTGAAATTCTTGTATGGATCAAACCTTTGCGCATTGACACTGAATTGGGCCACGTCGGTCTCCTCAGGCCTGGATCTGGCCAGCGATCTGCTGGAGCTTGATGACCACGAATTCCGCCGGCTTCAGCGGAGCGAAGCCGACCAGAATGTTGACGATGCCCTTGTTGATATCGTCCTGGGTCGTGGTCTCTTTGTCGCACTTGACGAAGTACGCGTCGCGCGGCGTCGTTCCCTGGAACGCACCCTGCCGGAACAGGCTGTGCATGAACGCGCCGACATTGAGCCGGATCTGCGCCCACAGCGGTTCATCATTGGGCTCGAACACCACCCACTGCGTACCGCGGTACAGGCTCTCTTCTATATAGAGAGCCGTGCGGCGCACCGGCACGTACTTGTATTCATCCGCGAGCTGGTCGGCACCGCGCAGCGTGCGCGCGCCCCAAACTACCCGCCCGTTGATCGGAAATGCCCGCAGGCAATTGATGCCGAGCGGATTCAGCATGCCGTTCTCGGCGTCGTTGAGATTGACGTCAAAGCCCTGGATGCCGTTCACCGCTGCATCGAGGCCGGCGGGCGCCTTCCATACTCCGCGCGCCACATCGGTTCGCGCCATGATGCCGGCGACTGCGCCGCAGGGGACGAAGGTGTCGATCTGGCTGTCGCGCAGTGGATCCGATTCGCGCAGTCGCGGGAAATACAGCGCGGCGTTGCGTGCGGCGTTGCCGGAAAGCCCCAGCGTCGCGAGGCCGTCGCGCGCTTTCGCGGCAGCCGTTTCCTTGATCGCGCTCCACTCCGCCGGCGGATCAACGACGAGCATCGCGCGCCGGGCCGCGCAGTACGCCATCGCCGCCTGATATACGGGCGCGCTCGTGTTCCCTTCTCTCTTGTCGGCGGGCAAACAGAGCAGATTGAACAGGTCCGCCTTGTCCAGCGCAAACAGGCCGGTTTTCTCCGCCTGTATGCCTAAGTAGGTGAGATCGTCGAGTGGCTGTCCCTTGTCCCCACCCATAGCCACCAGCGCATCTGTTACCGACTTCTTCGCGGCGGTGAGCTCGGCCTCCGCTGCTGCCACCGTGGCGGGAACGACTGGATTGGCCGCTTTGGCGTCGGCGAGTTTCTTCTCCGCGGCCGCTACGGCCGGCTCCGCGGCCCAAGCCTCGTCGCGCGCGGCTGCAAGCGCATTGTCGTAGTCAAGCTGCGCAGTCTTGATCGCGTCCGCATCGGTTCCGGCTTTCGCCGTCTTCAACGCAGCCAGTTTCGCCACGGTCGCATCCAGCTTCGGCATGGCGGCCGGTGCTGCCCACACGCCTTTCCATCGCACCAGATTCGACTCGCCGCCCAGCACTCGATCGATACGGCGCGCTTTGTCCGCCGTGGTGAGATTGATGAAACGCTCACTGCGATTGCCATAGGTAACCGTCAGATTGAACAGGGCGTCGGGCACTTCCGACGAAACTTCCGGATCGAGAGCGACCCGGATCGATTTGCCCCATTCACCGGGGCTGGCAGCCGCGAGCGTGAGACCGTCCACCTTGACGGTCGCGGTATCTTCGGGCGTCACCGCCGGAGCAACCGCCGCGGCCGGCTTGCGATACAGCCGCACGACGAGCGCCTGACTGCCTCCGTTCAGATAGAAGTCGCGCACCGCATAACTCAATGGATAGTCGACGTTGAGCCCGCCGAAGGCGCGCTCGAAATCGCCGTAGCTATTGATGGTGGTGGGCTCGTTGACCGGGCCCAGCGGCGCGCGGCCGAAGAATGCGGTGATTGACGTGGCGACACCGACGATGGTGCGCACTCCACTCGGAATCTCTTCGATGTACACGCCTGGATAAGTTAGCGCGGCTGGCATTGTTCCTCTCCTACTGATGTTGATTCGTAAGTCCGCTGGCGGGCGCGTGCACCTTGCAGCCGAACACTTCGGAGCCGTCGTGTAATCGGTGTCGTTCCAGCGTTCCCTGCTCGACCAGGACGCGGACCGCGTCGGCGACACCACTCTTGATCTCTTCCTGGAACTGCATCTGCACCCACCACGCGATACCGTCGATGGTGTCGCGCGCGTTGGGATGAGCCGAGCAGTACCGCTCTATCTGCTCCGCAATCCGCCGGGTTGAACGCCGCACACCACACCTCGGTCTCTCCTGTGAGACCCTGATATAGCAAGAGGCTTGCCAACGTGATTTCCGGTAGTTTGATGAAGCCGCGGCGCCGGTTCGCGTTCTTGCGCCGCCGGGTGGGTGCCATCGGCCCCGAGTGCGCGGCGCAGCCGGGTCATCGGCGACCCACCCCGGTCAAGCCGACGGGTGAGTCTCGTCGTCGCTGCGCCGGCGCCCGATGCGATATCGCTTGAGCAGCTTGCCGAACGCGCGGCGCTCCTTGCCCGCAAGCCGCGCGGCCTTGGAGACGTTGCCGCCACTCTCGCGCAGGATGCGCTGCAAGTAGTCACGATCGAATTCTTCGAGCGCGCGCGACTTGGCGGCGCGATAACTTTCATTCTGCGCGCCCTCGCCGGCCGGCGGCGCGGCCACGCTGTGAACGCGCGGCGGAGCGATGCGGAGTTCTGCGCCGTCGCCCAACAGGAACTCGCGCTGCAACATGTTCTCGAGTTCGCGCACGTTGCCAGGCCAGGTGTAGCGGCCGAACCACGCGAGCGTGGCCGCGTCGAGCGACTTGCAGGGCACCGAGTGACGCACCGCGAACTCGCGAAGAAAGTGTTCGGCGAGCAGTTGCGCATCGCCGCACCGCGCACGCAGCGGCGGTATCTCGATCGACAGCACATTCAAGCGGTAGAACAGGTCAGCGCGAAATGAACCTTCCTCGACCGCGTCCTTCAGTGGACGATTCGAGGCGGCGATGATGCGAACGTTGGCCTGTTCTTCGCGCCCCGCACCGAGTGGGCGAAAACGGCCGTCCTGCAGGAATCGCAGCAGCGCCACCTGCACCTTCGGCGGCAGCGAGTCCACTTCGTCGAGGAAGAGCGTGCCCTCATGACTCAATCGCACGAGGCCCACCGCTTCGCGGGCGGCATGGGTGAATGCACCGGCGCGGTGCCCAAACAGCTCGTTCTCTGCGAGTGCTTCTGGCAGCGCGCCACAATTGACGGGCACGAACGGATAATCGCGGCGCGCGCTCAGATAGTGAATCGTGCGAGCAATCAATTCCTTGCCAGTACCGGTCTCACCATGGATCAGGACCGCGGCGGTGCCGTGACGCGCGATGCGCTCGCTCGCGCGCAGCAGCCGCACGAAGGGCTCTGACTCTCCGACCAGCGGAATACCCGCCGTCCGGATGCGAGTCCGGATTTCGGATAGTTCCTGCGGCGGTGCGAGCACGACAAACTCCATTTCGTCGGGGTCATTGATCGTCTGGGCGACCGCCATGCGAACTCACCGCGCTTGCTCGCGCAAGTAGTCGGGGCAAATGGATTGCGGAAAGTGAGAAAAACTACCCGCGCGTGAAATGCGCGGGCCGGTTGACGCAGATAGCTAGTGCTGTGCGGGATTCGTTCGGATGTCGCGTGCGCGCTGCACGGGGGAAACCTTAGGTTCGTGCTGCGCTCACAGCGTGGTGAGCGCCGCCAATTCCACCGGAATGGTTTCGAGCTTGAGCTCCTTGCCGTCGTTGCTCAGCCCGATCTTCACGGTACCGCCGGCGGTGAGTTTTCCAAACAGGAGTTCTTCGGCGAGCGGCCGCTTGATCTGATCCTGAAGCAGCCGCGCCATCGGACGCGCGCCCATCTTCGGGTCGTAGCCTTTTTCCGCGAGCCAGCGGCGCGCCGCATCGTCGAGCACGATGCTCACGCCCTTCTTCTCGAGCTGCGCCTCGATCTCCACCAGCAGTTTGTCGACCACGCGTTCGATGACCGGCATGTCGAGCGGCGCGAACTGGATCGTCGAATCGATGCGGTTGCGGAACTCGGGCGAGAACAGTCGTTTGATGGCTTCGGCGCCATCGGACGCATTGTCCGCATGCACGAAGCCAATGGACGACCGGCTCATTTCGTACGCACCCGCATTGGTGGTCATGACGATGATCACGTGGCGGAAGTCCGCCTTGCGACCGTTGTTGTCGGTCAACGTGCCGTGATCCATGACCTGCAGCAGAAGGTTGAACACTTCGGGATGCGCCTTTTCCACTTCGTCCAGCAACAGCACGCAGTGCGGGTGTTTGGCGATGGCTTCGGTGAGCAAACCGCCCTGGTCGAATCCCACGTAGCCCGGAGGTGCGCCAATGAGGCGCGACACCGTGTGGCGCTCCATGTATTCGGACATGTCGAAGCGGATGAACTCGATGCCGAGTGCAATGGCGAGCTGGCGCGTCACTTCGGTCTTGCCGACGCCGGTGGGTCCGGCAAACAGGAAGCTGCCGACCGGCTTGCGTTGATCGCCCAAGCCCGAGCGCGCCATCTTGATCGCGGCGGCGAGGGAATCGATGGCTTTGTCCTGGCCGAAGATCACCAGCTTGAGATTGCGCTCGAGGTTGCGCAGCACTTCCTTGTCGGAGGTGGAGACGCTCTTCGCCGGGATGCGCGCCATACGCGCCACGACGTCTTCGATGTGTCTCACCTCGACCGACGGCTCGCGCTCGTTGATCGGCTTCAGCCGCTGGCGCGCGCCCGCTTCGTCGACCACGTCGATGGCTTTGTCGGGCATGTGCCGCTCATTGATATGGCGCGCGGCAAGCTCCGCGGCCGCACGAATGGCGTCGTGCGTATACGAAATGCCGTGATGCTGTTCGAAGCGCGGTTTCAGGCCCATGAGGATGTCGATGGTTTCCGACACCGTAGGCTCGACGACGTCGATCTTCTGGAAGCGGCGGGCCAGCGCGTGATCTTTCTCGAAGATGCCGCGGTATTCCTGGTACGTCGTGGAGCCGATGCAACGCAGCTCACCATTGGTCAACACGGGTTTGATGAGGTTCGAGGCGTCCATGACGCCGCCCGAGGCGGCACCCGCGCCTATCACGGTATGAATCTCATCGATGAACAGGATGGCGCCCGGCTGCTTCTTGAGCTCGGCGATCACGCTTTTGAGACGCTTCTCGAAATCCCCGCGATATTTGGTGCCGGCGATCAGCGAACCCATGTCGAGCGAATAGATAGTGCAGTCCGAGAGCACGTCGGGCACCTTTCCTTCGACGATCATGCGCGCGAGGCCTTCGGCAATGGCGGTCTTGCCCACGCCCGCCTCTCCCACGTACAGCGGGTTGTTCTTGCGGCGTCGGCAGAGGATTTCGATGGTGCGTTCCACCTCGAGCGTGCGACCGATCAGCGGATCTATTTTGCCGTCCTGTGCAAGCTGGTTGAGGTTGGCGGTGTATTTGTCGAGCGCGCTGCCACCGTCGGCATCGCGTTCGCCCTCGACGCCCGGTTCTTCCTTCGCCGTCTTTTCTTCGGCGATCTTCGAGAGCCCGTGCGAAACGAAATTGACCACGTCGAGGCGCGTGACCTCGGCGCGATTCAGCAGGTGCACGGCGTGACTCTGCTTCTCGCTGAAAATGGCGATGAGCACGTTGGCGACGCCGACCTCTTTCTTGCCCGAGGACTGCACGTGGAACACGGCGCGCTGCAGGACGCGCTGAAAGCCCAACGTGGGCTGGACTTCCCGGTCTTCGTCGTTGGGCAGCCGCGGGGTGGTGCGATCGAGGTGTTCGTTGAGAGAGTCCTTGAGGCGGTTCAGGTCCGCGCCGCAGGCGCGCAGGATCTCTCGCACCTTGGGCGTATCGAGGATGGACAGCAGCAGGTGCTCCACCGTGAGAAACTCATGGCGGGCTTCACGCGCCTTGGCGAAGGCGTCGTTCAGACAGAATTCCAGCTCTTGCGATAACACCTTTGCAACCTCTCGACCGTTAGATCACCGGAGAGACGGGCCTTCAGGCCTCTTCGAGCGTGCACATCAAGGGATGATGATGGTCACGAGCATAAGAGGTCACCAGGGCCACTTTGGTTTCAGCTATTTCATATGTGAACACACCGCAGATGCCTTTGCCCTGGGTATGTACTTCCAGCATGACGCGCGTCGCAGTCGTGCGGTCCATTCGAAAGAACTTCTCCAGCACGTCAACGACGAATTCCATTGGCGTGTAATCGTCGTTGAGCAGCACCACCTGATATAAGGGCGGCTGCTTGGTTTTGGGCTCGGCTTCTTCGACGGCGAGACCCGCGCCCCCGTGATCGGGGCGTTCGGTTTCGGACATGGGCATTGGCGCTCTTTATATGGGTCGTCCAATGGCAACACAAGTGTGCTGACGGCGTTGTCTGATTGCCAAGACAAAACAAGAGCTTGAGGCTGCTGCAGAGCGAAACGTATCATCATGGAAATGACGGCAAACTTCTGGAATCAGGGCGCGAGTGGCGGGGGCGACTGGCGTTCAACGCTGTTGGCGCGCGCACCTCAGATCGTCACCTTCGTTCTTGCACTGGCGCTGGCCGCGCAGCTCGCTTTCATCGTGGTTGCCGTGACCGGCCGCAGCCGCCAGGCGCCACCACCGGCACTGGCCTCCTTGGCGCCTCCGCCCCAACTCGATATCGGGGGCATGGTGAACGCACATCTGTTTGGAAATGCCGCCGTTCAGGCGAGCGGCGATGCGGCGAATGCTCCCCCGTCCAGCATGCCCCTGGTGCTCGCGGGGGTGCTGGCGACAGAGGACCCCAAGGAAGGAATGGCCATCATCGGAGAGAGTGCCCAGGCGGCCAAGGTGATCGCCGTCGGGCAACAGGTGCCAGGCGGCGCGCAACTTCATTCGGTTTACAACGATCGCGCCATCATCGATCGCGGCGGCGTGCTCGAATCCGTGTATCTGCCGAGGCGCACCGCCGGCGCTGTCGCGGGTCCGGCGCCCGCGCCCCTGCCAGTCGCCGCCGACAGCAACGAAGCCATGATCGACCGGATGCGCAAACTGGTGAACGACGACCCCGGTGTCCTCAGCCAGGTCTTGCGGCCCCAGCCCGTGTTCGCGGGCGGCGAGATGAAAGGCTTCCGGGTGTATCCAGGGGCGAATCGACAGGCTTTCACGCGTATGGGCCTGCGCGCGGGCGACATGGTAACGGCCATCAATGGCACCCCGCTCAATGACAAAGACCGCGCCCAGGAGATTTTCGGCACGCTCGGATCCTCGACGGATGCGCGTGTCACCATTACACGCAACGGCCGTCAACAGGAACTGGTGCTGAACATCGCGCAGATCACCGCTGAAGCGGAACGCCTGGGTGGCGGCGGTGATGGCAATATCCCGATGGACCCAGCACCGGCGCCCGAGCCGGTGCCCGGAAATGAATGATTCCGGGAAAGAACAATAATGAATAGATCAATGAGCTCGCGTTCCGGGCACAAGGTACTCAAATCAATGACCAGCAAATCCTTCCGGATAACCCTGCTCGCCGCGCTGTTGGCGTTTTCGGCGACTGGCATCGTCAGCGCCCAAAGCAACGGTCAGCGCATCACGCCCAGCTTCAAGGATGCCGAGATCGGTCAGGTCATCGAGGCGGTCGCGGCCGCCACCGGCAAGACCATCATTCCCGATCCGCGGGTACGCGCGCAGGTCACGATGCTGTCGCAGACACCCATGAGCCCGGACGCCTTCTACGAAGCGTTCCTGGCGCTGCTCTCGGTACACCAGTTCGTCGCCGTGGAATCCGGCGGCATCATCAAGATCGTGCCGGACGCGAACGCGCGGCAGATGCCGAACATCGACTTGCCCTCGCGCGTGAAGTCGGGCTCGGATGAGCTGATCACCCAGGTCATCGCAGTCCACAACGTCAATGCCGCGCAACTCGTCCCGGTGTTACGCCCGCTGATGCCCCAGGCCGCGCACATGGCCGCCTACCCCAACGGCAACATCCTCATCCTCTCAGACCGCGCCAGCAACGTGAGCCGCGTGATGCGCATCATCGAGCGCATCGACCAGCAGGGCGACAACGACGTCGACATCATCAACCTGCAACACGCATCGTCGAGCGAAGTCGTGCGCGTCGTGAATACCTTCTTCGCGCAGCAGGGGGCGCCCGAAGGCGGCGGCTCGCCTTCGCGGGTCATCGCCGACGATCGCTCGAACAGCGTTCTGGTCGGCGGCGAAAAGGCGCTACGCCTGCGCATCAAGGCGTTGATCGCGCATCTCGACACCCCGCTCGAAAGCGGTGGTGACACGCGGGTGATTTACCTGCAGTTCGCCGACGCGGAGAAGATCGCCGCCAAGCTCAAGGAACAGATCAGCGCGACGGTGGCCATCACCACCGGCGCGCCGCCGGCCGGCGGTGGCGCAACCAGCAGCGTGGCGGCCAGCGCCGACCGCTCCACCACCATTTGGGCGGAGCCAGAAACCAACGCGCTGGTCATCACCGCTCCCGCCAAAGTCATGCGCTCGCTCATGAGCGTGGTCGAAAAACTCGACATCCGCCGCATGCAAGTGCTCGTCGAGGCCATTATCGTCGACATCAACGTGAACAAGAACGCCGAGCTCGGCGTGAACTGGGCCGTGTGGTCCGACGACGACAGCGACGCGCCGCTCGGCACGTTCCAGCAGCCTGTCGGTGGCGTAAACCTCGCCACCCTGGCGCGGTCGATCGACGACCCGTCGAATGCGAGCCCGCTGCTCGGCACCGGCACGACGTTTGGCATCGGTCGCATCGCCACTTCGGGCGTAAATTTCGCCGCCATGTTGCGGGCGATCCAGGGTGATGCGAACACCAACGTCATCGCCACGCCATCGACGGTCACGATGGACAACCAGGAAGCGGAGCTCAAGGTTGCCCAGGAAGTGCCGTTCGTCACCGGCTCGTACAGCAACACCGGCAACAGCAGCTCGGATGGAAATGTGAATCCGTTCACCACGGTGCAGCGCGAGGAAGTCGGCACGATCCTCAAGATCACCCCGAAGGTCAACGCTGAGGGCGCGCTGGTGCAGCTCAAGATCGAACTCGAAAGCTCCTCGCTCACCGGCGACGCGGGCGATGCCAACAGCCTCATCACCAACAAGCGCACGATCAGCACCAACGTGCTCATCGAAGACGGCGGCATCGTCGTGCTCGGAGGGTTGATCCAGGACAGCGATATCCGCGGCGAACAGCGCGTACCGTATCTCGGGCGCATCCCGGTGCTCGGCGCGTTGTTCAAGACGCGCAGCCGTCAGACCGACAAGACCAATCTCATGGTCTTCATCCGGCCGAAGATCCTGCGCGACGGTGTCGCCACCGCTCTCGAGACGAACGCGAAATACAACTACATCCGCGATGAACAGCGCGCCGCGGGACGGCCCAAGTCGGAAGTCCTGCCCTTGTTGCCGTTCAGCAAAGAGCCGCGACTGCCGCCACTTCCGCCACCGCTGCTGCCCGATGGCACTCCCGCGACCTCATCGCCGGGTTTGCCCGCCGCGCCGCCGGTCGCCACACCGGAAAATCCACCGTCCAACCCATGAACGACGTTTCGGCGCCCCTGCCCCATCGTCCCCAGCGCGTCGGATTCGCCTTCGCCAAGCGCCACGGTGTGCTCGTGAATCGCGTTCACGACGGCATTGCTGAATGCGTCTACCGGCCCGGCGCCGCGCCGCTCGCGGTGGCCGAAGTGCGCCGTTACCTCGGCATTCCGATCCGGCTCGAGCAGGTAGAAGAAATCACTTTCGATTCCCTGCTTCGACAGGCGTATGAAGCCGGCAACGACGCCATGCAGGCAGCCGAAGGGGTGGAAGAATCCACCGACCTCGCGCACCTTGCGCAGGATCTTCCCGAGCAGGCAGATCTGCTCGAGAGCGAAGACGACGCGCCGATCATCCGGCTCATCAACGCCGTGCTTACGCAGGCGGTGAAGGAAAACGCCTCCGACATCCACGTCGAGCCCTTCGAAAACCGCCTGGTGGTGCGCTTTCGCGTCGATGGCGTACTGCGTGAAGTGCTGCAGAGCCGGCGCGCCGTTGCGCCGCTGGTCGTGTCACGCATCAAAGTCATGTCCAAACTCGACATCGCCGAGAAGCGCCTGCCGCAGGACGGACGTATCAGTCTCAAGATCGCGGGGCGTTCGGTGGACGTGCGCGTGTCAACGCTGCCCTCGGGACACGGCGAGCGCGTGGTCATGCGAATCCTCGACAAGCAGGCCGGACGCCTGCACCTGTCCGCGCTCGGCATGGATCCGAAAACCGAACAACGCATCGCGGATCTGTTCCGCAAGCCGCACGGCATCATCCTGGTAACGGGCCCCACCGGCTCGGGCAAGACCACGACGCTGTACGCCGGTCTCGAGCACCTGAACGACAACACCCAGAACATCATGACGGTCGAGGATCCGATCGAGTATTACATCGACGGCATCGGCCAGACGCAGGTCAACACGAAGGTGGAGATGACTTTCGCGCGCGGGCTGCGGGCGATCCTGCGCCAGGACCCCGACGTGGTCATGGTCGGAGAAATCCGCGACCTCGAGACCGCGCAGATCGCGGTGCAGGCATCGCTCACGGGTCACCTGGTGTTGTCGACGCTGCACACCAACACGGCCGTCGGCGCGCTCACGCGCCTGCGCGACATGGGAATCGAACCCTTCCTGCTGTCCTCGAGTCTCATCGGCGTCGTCGCGCAGCGCCTGGTGCGCACGTTGAATCCCGACAACAAGGTGGCGTTCGAGGCCGGCGACTACGAACGGCGCCTGCTGGGGTTGGGACCCGATGACCATTCACCGACGCTATATCGTCCGGGGCCTGGAGGCAGCGGTTTTCGCGGCCGCACCGGCATCTACGAACTGGTCATCGTCGACGATCAGATGCGGACCATGATTCACGATGAAGTCGCCGAGCACGAGCTCGAGCGTTACGCGCGCACGATGACGCCCTCCATTCGGGACGATGGCCTCGAGCGCGTCCTGCGCGGCGAAACCACCGTCGAAGAAGTCCTGCGCGTCACGCGCGAGGACTGATCAAGGTCCTCGACTGTGGGTGCCTTCGAATACACCGCTCTCGATACCGCGGGCCGCGAACAGAATGGCGTGGTCGAGGGCGACACTGTCAAACATGTTCGGCAGCTGCTGCGCGAGCGGCAGTTGCTGCCGGTCACCGTCGCCGAGGTCAGACACGGGGAAGCCAAGCGCGACCGCAGCTTCACCGTACGCCGGGGCGTTTCCGCCTCCGACCTGTCACTGCTCACGCGGCAGCTCGCCACGCTGGTCAAAGCCGGCTTGCCGCTCGAAGAGGCGCTGCTCGCCGTTTCCCAGCAGTCCGAGAAGCCGCGCGTACAGAGCATCATGCTGGGCGTACGCGCCAAGGTCATGGAGGGGCACACGCTGGCCGATGGCGTGGCGGAGTTTCCCAAGGTGTTCCCCGAAATCTATCGCTCCACGGTGGCTGCGGGCGAAAGTTCGGGCCGGCTGGACGGCATTCTCGAGCGTTTGGCCGACTACACCGAGAACCGTGAAGTGACGCGGCAGAAAGTGCTCGGCGCCATGCTCTACCCCATCGTGCTGTCGATCATCTGCTTAGGGATAGTCACCGGCATGATGGTGTACGTCGTCCCTAAAGTGATCGAGGTGTTCGAGTCGAGCAAGGGCAAACTACCATTCGCCACCCAGGTGCTCATCGTCGTCAGCGAATTCCTGCGCAGTTGGGGCATCTATCTGGCCGTCGGCATCGTCGCCGCCAGCGTCGGATTCGTCTACTGGCTCAAGAACCCGGATAATCGCCGCCGTTTCCACCGCCTGCAGCTGCGTCTGCCGCTGTTCGGGCGCCTGGTGCGCGGCTTCAATACCGCGCGATTCACTCGCACATTCAGCATCCTGACCGCCAGCGCGGTACCTGTACTCGAAGCCATGCGTATTGCCGGCGAAGTGGTCACCAATCTACCCATGCGCGACGCCGTGGCCGCCGCCGCCGCGCGCGTGCGTGAAGGCGCACCGATCGGCAGGTCCATGGCGCAGAGCAAACTGTTCCCGCCCATGACGGTGCATCTCATTTCTTCCGGCGAATCGAGTGGCGAACTCGACTCCATGCTGGAGCGTGCCGCGACCAACCAGGAACGTGAACTCGACTCGATGATGGGCGCGCTGGTCGGCCTGCTTGGCCCGCTTCTCATAGTTGTGATGGGCATGTTCGTCATGGGCATCGTTTTTGCAATGCTCATGCCGATATTCGAGATGAACAATTTGATTCGCTGAACCTTGATGGATTCCGTGTTTTGGGCATTGCATGCCGCCCGCTCTCGTTTTATAACCCGGCCATCTGAGGCCTTCGCGTTATGAACGAGAAACCGGAATCAGAAGAGTTCGATGAGGACGAAGAAGAGGTTGCCTTCGAAGCTACCAGCGAAGTCGACTTCGATCGTCTTGCAAAAGACCTGGAC
>DASTTJ010000038.1:0-7054 GCA_035760205.1 Steroidobacteraceae bacterium
CTGCCGTTGCAGCCGCGGCTGCTCGCGTTCGAGGCCAGCGAGCGATGCGCCGATTTTCCCGATGGCGCTGTTCGCGCCAGTGGCCAGTACGGCGGCAAGACCTGCGCCCCGCAAGACCAGGGTGCCGGAAAAAACCTGCGAGGCATTTTCGCCGCCGGGCGCAGCGAGGCTTCCGGGAATCTCGGCAGTGGCGCGCTTGCGCACGGACAGCGACTCTCCCGTCAGCAGTGCTTCGTCGATCTCAATGTGATCGCCCGACACCAGCACGCCGTCGGCCGGAACGCGGTCTCCCTCACTGAGAACCACGATGTCACCTCGCGCGACTTCCCGCCCCGGCGCCCGGACCCGCTGGCCATCGCGAATCACCAGCGCGCGCGGACTGGTGAGATCGCGCAACGCGTCGAGCGCTTTTTCGCTGCGCCCCTGCTGAATGATGGCGATGGAGACGGAGATCGTGGCGAACGCCAGCATCAGCACGGCCTCGCCGCGATCGCCCAGCACTGCGTAGAGCACGGCGGCGCCGATCAGCAGCGCGAACATGGGCTCGCGGATGACTTCCGCGACGATGCGCAACAGGGATCGCCGGCCCGTTTCCGGCAGCTCGTTGAATCCCTCGCGTTCGAGCCGCGATCGTGCTTCGGCGGCGCTCAATCCCGCGAGGACGTCGCTGACCTCTTGCGCCGGCATCTTGTCAGTCAGGGGGCTTCGCTGTTCCAGCCGATACGCGCCAGGAAATCCGACACGGCCCGCACCTGCTCGAAGTCGAGTGGCTCGATGCGCTCGGAATGCAGGCGCGGCAGCGCGGGGCGCCGGCCATCGACGGCGTCGTACATTTGCCGCATCAGATAGGCGTAGTGCTGGCCAGCCAGTTGCGGAACGCCTTTTTCCTTGCTGCCTTCGGCGGCCGCGCCGTGGCAGCTCTGGCAATTCTTTGCGTAGATCTGGCTTCCGTCCGCCACGAACTCGCCGCTGCCGAGGCCGCGTTTGCCGCTGCGCTCGAGCTGGCTGACGTACGCCGCCACATCGGCGATGTCCTGGGCCACCGCCAGATGATGGCGATCCGCCTGGCCCTCCATGCGGAAATCCCAGCGCTTGCCGTAGCGGAAATCCACGATCTGCTTGGCGAGCACGCGAAAGTGCTGTCCGGCAATACGCGGCGTAGCGCCATTGGTCTCTCCGCCGCCATCCGCGCCATGGCACGAGACGCATTGGACGAAGAGCTGTGCCCCGTGCGCGATATCGGGCTTGGCCTTGAGCACCGCGGCGAGTTCCCGCTGCGCCGTGGACGCCGCAAAAAGTGGCAGCGGCAGCAGCAGTGCGACCCACGCGACTCGCTGGATGGAAACTTTCATGGCTGATCTTCCGTGACGCGCGGCATCCGCACACTTGTAGCAAGCGCGCCGCCCCGCGCATATACGTGATAGACCGCACGCCATACGCGGGCGTTCGAATCGCGGATCGGGGAATTGCGGCCTACGCTCAAGGCATCAAGGAGCGCCGCATGTCGACACAAACATTTCCGATGGAACATCGATGGGGCCAGCGGATCGACTGCCGCGCGCGGGTTCGCATCGGTGCGGGCAGCGGCATTGAAGGTGTTGGCCGCGTGCGTAACGTGAGTTCGAGCGGTGCCTACATCGAAACGGCGTTGGCGCTGTCAGACGGCGCGAAGGTGACGTTGTTGATGCTCGGGAATGAATCGGCGACGAGAGCGGTGGAAATCCCTGCCATCGTGATGCGCGTAGAGCGCGCGGGCGTCGGCGTCGAATGGTGTGAAACCCCGGCTGGCTCCATCTGCACGAAGGTGGGCTGCACCACGCAGTGCGCGCCCTTGCCCGGTCCACTACACCAGCAATCTTTCCCTCATGCCCGGAGCTAACATGTCCATCGACCGCATCGTATTCGCCTTCGCCGGTGTAATGATCCTGCTGAGCTTGGTGCTCGGTTACTACGTCAGCCCGTACTGGCTGCTCCTCGCGGCCTTTGTCGGCCTCAACCTGTTCCAGGCGGCGTTCACGGGCTTTTGTCCGCTGGCGCTGATCCTGAAAAAGGCCGGAGTTCAGCCCGGCGCGGCGTTTCACTGAGATGCCCACCGCGAGTCGCGTCGGCCGCCTGGTGTGGGCGGCGGGGGCCGCCGTTGCGCTCTTCGGCTGCGGGGGGCCAAAGCCTGCGGTAGAGCGCGCAAATGTCGCGCCGCTCGAATCCATAGAGCTGGCGCTCGTCCGCACACCGCGCAGCGCGCGGGCATCGTGCGAGCCAAGCCCATCGCGCTCACCGGTCTTGCGGCCATGATCGGCGCGTTCTTCATTCTCGACGATCCGATCTTCAACGGCATCGCGGTCTCGCTGATCTTCGGCATTCTCGTCTCCACCGTGCTCACGCTGCTCGTGATCCCGGTTCTCTACTACGCCTATCTGAAGCGGCAGTCAGCGCCGCCAGCGCCCCCTCGTTGAAGGCGAACAGGCAATAAGGAGACTCTCTTGCACCCCTATCCACACGTCTATCGGGCATCGGCAGTGGGAACGACTGCCGGAACTGTAACGGTCGCGGCACCGCAACTGCCGGATATCACCACCGCAGCGCCGCCGGAGTTCGACGGTCCGGGCGGCATCTGGTCACCCGAAACCCTGTTGTGTGCTGCGGTCGTAGACTGCTTCATCCTCACGTTTCGCAGTGTCAGCCGCGCCGCGCAATATTCCTGGCTGACACTGGAATGCCGGGTCGAGGGAACCTTGGAGCGCCTGGAGGGCCAAGCCCAATTCACGCGTTACGCGTCATTCGCGAAGCTGACCGTCCCGAAAGGATCGGACACGGCGAAAGCCCGCTCCCTGCTGGAGCGCGCCGAACAAAGCTGCCTCATCTCGAATTCATTGCGCGGTAATCGGACACTGGAAACGGAAGTGCTGGAACAATCCCACGACTAGGCCCATCGAGCCATCACACGCAGTTGGGAATCCCTCAGCGTGCCTTGCCTCGCCTGACGAGGTTCACAATGGCAAGCAAGACCACAGCGCCCAACAACGACACCAGCAATCCGGCGACGCTGAAGTTGCTCTGATTGATGGTTGACACGCCGAAGAGCGGGCTCAGGAACCAGCCACCTAACAGTGCACCGACGATACCGACGATGACGTTGAGAATGACACCCTGCTGTGCGTCGGTGCGCATGATGAGACTCGCGACCCATCCAATCACACCACCGACAACGAGCCAGATGATGATGTTCATGGCCAAATCCCCTTTTCTTGTGCGAGAGCTGTAGCGTGCCGCTTCGACTCGCTGCCGGTAATTCGTAAAACTGCCTACGGTGAGGCGGTGAGCACGCATTGCGAATGCAGCTCATTCAATGCGTACGACTACGAATTCAATCTGCTGCGCGTGTTCGGCTTAATAACGTGCCGCGCCAGTGCCTTGACCGGGCTCGGCAGGGCCTTCGCGCAGTGGGCTTCCGGCGGCGGAGCTGGAGCAGCCGATTGCGGAGTTCCACTCCTGGTGGATGAGCGGCTGAGGCATTCCATGGGCAAACACATACTTGTCATCGACGCTCATCCAGACCCGGCACGTGGACGCCTGGTCCATGCGCTCGCCGACCAATACGCGGGCGCGGCAGAATCGGGCGGCCACCTCACCCAGGTAGTGAGACTCTGCGAGCTCGACTTTTCCTGGCTGCGCAGCGCGAGAGAATTTGCCGCCCGACCTGGGGGAGTCATCGGCGCACAACAAGAGCACTTCCGCTGGGCTGATCACGTCGTGATCTTCTATCCACTCTGGCTGGGATCGATGCCTGCACTGCTCAAGGCATACCTGGAGCAGGTCATGCGCCCGGGCTTCGCCTTTGCCTACGGCAAGGGCAAGGGCAAGGGCCTGCCGAAGAAGCTGCTTGCGGGAAAATCCGCGCGCATCGTGGTCACGATGGGCATGCCCTCCCTCTTCTACCGGCTCTATTATCAATCACACAGCGTGCGTTCACTCGCCCGCAATATTCTCGGGTTCGTCGGATTCAAGCCGGTTCGAGTGAGCCTGATCGGCAACGTGGAAGGCAGCGCGACGGCGCGCAAACGTTGCGTCGATAAGCTTCTGGCGCTTGCGCGCAAAGGTGAGTGAAGCGCAGTCGCAAGAGAGCGAGCTCCACAGGCGACGTCACGGCATGCGGGTCAGCCGCAAAACTGCGGCACATCGCCGCGCGACAGCGCAGCGTCGATCTCCGATTCGGCGGCCAGCCAGTCGTCAACGTCGTGGCCGGCCTCAAACCCGCGATGCGCGCATCGGAGATAAGCGGCCTCGGCGATCATCGCTTCGCGCGCCTGCGGACGCTTGCCGGTGCGGCTCTTGATGGCGCGGGCCTTGAATGCACCCGAGGTGATCCCTGCGGATCTGGCGGTACGCTCTTCGAGAGCGCGAGTCGCATCGGCAGCGGCATGGTTCGTTCTGTCGTTCAACTACTGCACCTCGACTTCGACGCTCTTGGCCGGCGACGCCTTGATCTTGGGAAGGTGAACGGTCAGCACACCATCCTTTGACTCGGCACGAATGCCCTTGTCATCGATGTTGTCGGGCACCGAAAAACTGCGCGAGAACGCTCCGCGGAAACTCTCGACGCGGTGGAATTTTTCGTCCTTCGTTTCCTTCTCTTCCTTGCGTTCGCCGTGAATCGTGATCATTCCCTCATCGAGCGTCACTTTGACGTCTTCTTTCTTCACGGCCGGAAGCTCGGCGCGAATGAGGTACTCCGCATCCGTTTCACTGATGTCGGCGCTGGGCGCCCAGGCGAACTTTCCCCCGTGTTCGGCGCCAAGGCGGCCGGATCGGGTGAAGAGGCCCGGCATGAGCCGATTGAACGCATCATCGAAATCCCCGAAGGGCTGCCACTTGATCAAGCTCATGATGATTCCCCATGGTTGGTGAACGATTGGCGGATGCGAGCATCGCGCGACTTCCCTTCCAGGGGGATTCGCACCTGCGCGTAGTGAGATACGCAGTCTCCGCAACCATGCTGCAGCGCACCGCCGCGATCGGGCAAACGCGAAACACTCGTCAACGAGATCAGGTCAAGCACCTACGTCACTGAGGTGTTCCTCAGATGCTGGCGCGCCCAAAAGGCGGCGAGGATGATGCCTGTCATGTCTTATTACATCGCAAGATCAACTTCACGTCCGTTCGACGCTGTCGTCGCGGAGGTCATCGAACGGCTGAAAGCCGAGGGATTCGGAGTGCTTACGGATATCGACGTGCAGGCGACCTTGAAGACCAAGATCGGCGTCGACGTCCCCAGGTACCGCATTCTCGGGGCGTGTAACCCGCAACTGGCGCACGAAGGGCTGAAGCTGGAGAACAAGCTCGGTGTGTTGCTGCCGTGCAATGTGATCGTGCGCGAGGCGGGGGACCATGAGGTTGAAGTGGCGAGCGTCGATCCGGTGAGCGCCATGGAGCGAACGGGAAACGCGGCGCTGTCAGCCACCGCCCAGGCGGTGCGCGAGAAGCTGCTTCGCGCCCTCAACGCCGTCGCGCCCTGAACAACAAACAGACCGTGCACATCCTCGCGTTGAATTGCGGCAGCTCATCCATCAAGTGCGCGGTGATCGACAGCGATACCGGAAAAAAGGCGCTCGAGCTGCAGGTGACGAATACCGGCCGGGACACGTCGGCCATCGACACGTTACTGGCCGAGCTGCGCCAACGCTGGGTCGATCTCGGCAAGATCGACGCGGTGGTCCACCGTGTGGTCCACGGTGGTGAGCGATACTCCGCACCGATCCTCATCGATACCGATGTGCTCGCCCAGCTCGACGCGCTCGCGCGCCTTGCGCCCCTGCACAATCCACCCGCGACTTTCGCCATCCGACGCGCGCGCGAGCTGTTTGCGCATGCTCCGCACGTGGCCGTCTTCGACACCGCATTCCACGCCACGCTGCCGCGACGCGCGCGCGAATACGCGTTGCCAGAAGACGTCCGTGTGCGTCAAGGCATTCGCCGCTATGGCTTCCATGGCATCAGTCACGGCGACATCGCCACGCGCGTCGCCGCGCAACTCCAGCGCAGTCCGCAGGAGTTGCGAGTGATCTCATGCCACCTCGGCAACGGCGCCAGCATCACTGCGATCGAATATGGACGCAGCGTCGAGACCAGCATGGGCATGACGCCGCTGGAAGGGCTGGTGATGGGTACGCGCGCGGGCGATCTCGATGCCGGAATTGTGCTCGAGCTCGCGCGGACAATGCCTGCCGACGCGCTCGCGAACCTGCTCAACGAGCGTTCGGGCCTCGAGGGTCTCACCGGCACCCACGACATGCGCGACATTGAACGCCGCGCCGCGGAAGGCGATGAGCCGTGCCGGCTCGCGCTTTCACTGTACACGCATCGCATTCGCAAATACCTCGGTGCCTATGCCGGCATCATGGGCGGCGTCGACGCCATTGCTTTCACCGGCGGCGTGGGTGAGCACAGCGCGCTGGTGCGGCATCGCTGCCTGCAGCGCATGAGCTTTCTCGGCGCGGTGCTCGACGAGGATCGAAATCGAAATGCCACGGTGAGTGAGAAGGCTCCGGCCCACGACGTGGCCACCGACGAGTCGCGCGTGCGCCTGCTGGTTCTGCGCGCCGATGAGGAGCGCGCGATGGCGGCCGCCGCCGCGAAACTGCTCGCATCCGTACCCCGCCCCGCCCCGGAGTTGCGCATTCCGATCGCCGTGTCGGCGCGACACGCGCACCTCAGCCAGCCGACCATCGAGCAGTTGTTTGGTCCCGGCTATCGACTGCGCCCGAAGGTGGCTCTCTCGCAGGAGGGCCAATTCTCGGCCGAGGAAACCGTGCGGCTCCTCGGACCGCGCGGGGAGATTCGCGACGTGCGCCTCATGGGTCCGCCGCGTGTGCACGACCAGGTGGAAATCTCGCGCAGCGACGAATTCACGCTCGGTATCGATGCACCGGTACGTATTTCCGGCGATCTGGCGAACACGCCCGGTGTGACGCTCGAAGGGCCGCACGGTCGCGTCACGCTGACCGGCGGCGTGATCTGCGCCCGGCGTCACATCCACATGGACCCACTCCATGCCGGC
>DASTTJ010000039.1:0-3371 GCA_035760205.1 Steroidobacteraceae bacterium
GCCACCATCAGCACCAAAAGCCCGAGCTTCTTCATGGCTCACCCACTTGCCGGCTTGCCAGGGCGCGCCCCGCTTTCAACTCCAGAACATGCGTAGTGTGGGCTGGCCACTCCTCGCGATGATGCGTGGCGATCACACAGCTTCCCCCCTCGGCCAGCCAGTCGTTGAGACGGTGAGTCAGGTCCGCGCGCGTCGCGCGATCCAGCCCTGCAAACGGTTCATCGAGCAGCGCCAGCCTGGGCACGCGCGCCCAGGCACGCGCAAACAATATTCGTCGCGCCTGGCCATAGGACATTTCCGCGATCGTTCGGCCGCGCATCGCTTGCATGCCGAAGCGCCGCAGTGCGCCTTCTGCGTGTTTGCGATCGGTCGCGTTGATGGCGTCGTTGAGACCGATGCTCGCATATCGTCCCGAAGCGACCACTTCCATCACCGGCATCTTCGGGGTATGCCAGGTCTGCAGATGCGGAGCCACATAAGCCGTGCGCAGCTTGAATTTCTCGAGCGCCACACCCGGAACGATGCCGGCACGAGTGATGGTGCCGCCCGACGCCACCGCGTGATCGCCGTAGATAGTCCGCAGCAGAGTCGACTTGCCCGAGCCATTGGGTCCATGCACCACCCAGCAATCTCCGGCGCGGACCTCGAGATTGATGCCGGTGAGGATGTGGGTTTCATCCACGTGCACGTCCGCATTCCGCAGCGCGACCAGCACGCGGCGCTTTCGCGGCGGCACACGCGCCTTCGTCTTGCGCGACAGAAACGCGCGCGTGTCCTGCTGCAACAACGCGCGAGCCTTGTTGGCACGCATCGTGCCGCTTCGCTTCACCGTGCCTTGTTCGATCTCGAGCAGATGCGTCATCGACTCGGGAACGTCGGAGAGTCGATGCGTGGCGAACACCCACGGCATCGATGAACGATGGGTGCGGTTGAGCCACGTGAGAAAACGCGCGTGTTTGCGCGCATCGAGACCGTTGGCTACTTCGTCGAGCAGCAGCATCTTCGGGCGGCTGGCCAGCGCGCGGGCAATGAGGACCAGCCGCCGCTCGCCATATGAAAGTGTGAGAAAGCGGCGCTCCGCGAGCGCCGTGACACCCAAACGCCGCAGGAGCGCGTCCACGTGTTTGTGTTCCGCGAGCGTGAGCTCGCGCATTGGAATATCCGTACGCTGCACGCCCGTGCCCACCACGTCGCGCACGCGGAAGTTCCACTCGTAATGCTCGTAGCGGTCCTGGCGTTCCGCGCCCACGTAGGCAATTTCTTCGCTGACGCCCGCGGGCGTGTCGAAGTTTTCGCCGCGCCATCGATAACGCCGCAACTCCTCACCCGTGGGCTTGGGCCAGACGCTGCCCGCGAGGAGCTTCAGCAATTGCGTCTTGCCCGCGCCGTTGCCACCGATGAGCAGCCAGCGCTGTCCTGGCTGGATTCGCCAATTCACGTCGCGCAGCACGGCACGCTCGCCGCGATCGAGATCGATGCGCCGGAGCGTGATGGAGAGAGATGACGGTGATGCGCGCGCGCTCGACATGCGAGCGCGGGAGCTTACCGGCGAAACCTCGCCGGCGCGAGGCGCTTCAGGAAACGCTCAGTGAGGCGGGCTGGTCGCCGGGCAGACGTGCATCGGGTTCATAGGCGGGCTGATCGGCCTGCGCGAACAACATCTCGAAGTCCGCAGCCAGCACGCTGTCGAACAACTGCTCGATGTCGTCCAGGACGAAGTAGGTCTTCTGGTATGCATCGATCAGGTAGTTCGTGCGCAGCACGCGTTGCAGGTCGAAGGCGATTCGCTGCGGGCCGGTACCGCGTGTGGCGTAGATCGTCTCACCGCTGGAAGAGAGAATGCCGGCGCCGTACGCGCGCAACCCGCGCGAAGTGTGCACCAGCCCGAATTCCACCGAGTACCAATACAACCGGGCAAGCATTTTGAGCGCCGCAGGCGAGCTCGCGTGCGCGCCGATCGCGCCATAGGCCTGAATGAAATTCGCGAACACCGTGTGCGCGAGCATCGGCAGGTGGCCGAAGAAGTCGTGGAACAGATCGGGCTCGACCAGGTAATCGAGTTCCTCGCGCCGGCGCATCCATACAGTCACGGGGAATCGTCGCTCGGCCAGATGCGCGAAGAAATCGGCCTCGGGGATGAGCCCGGGAACACCAATCACTTCAAAACCCGTGAGCCTCAACAACCGTTCGCTCGCTTCTTCGAGCACCGGGATGCGATGCGCGTCCGCTCCTAACAATCGAAGGCCCGCCATGAACTCGGGCGCGGCGTGCTCGCCCATGAGTCCCAGCTGGCGCTCATAGAGCGTGCGCCAGATGGCTTGTTCGTCGGCCGTGTAACCGTCGTAGTTCTGGGGCAGCCGGAAGTCAGCGGCGGCGCGGGAATAGTCGCCGCGCAGTTTCACGGGCGCCTGGGAAGGAGCAGCAGGTAATCGAGCCATGGCGCATCTTCCCCCGGTCTCTTTGCAGGAAAATGGCAATTTCTGTCAGGTAAATCCTGGAAAAGTGGCGTCATTCACTAATTATCCGGAACAATGTGGTTAAATCCACCACTTATGAAGCTCGACAAGACGGATCGACGAATCCTGGATGTCCTGCAGCGCGATGGCCGGATCAGCATCACCGATCTGGCGGAACGTGTCGGACTCTCGGCAACGCCCTGCGCCCGCCGCGTCCGGCAGCTCGAAACTTCCGGCCTCATCCAGGGTTACGCGGCCATCGTCGACCCGAAGCGCGCGGGCCAGACCATCCAGGCCATTGTGCAGATCAAGCTCGAACAGCACTCCGATGAGATCGTCGAGCGCTTCCGGCGCACGCTCATCGACCGGCCCGAGGTCCTGGCCTGTTACACCATGACCGGCGAGATGGACTTCCTCCTGCACGTGATCGTGCGCGACATCGAAGCGCTCTCCGATTTCACCATGCGCCGCCTGCTGCGCGTCAGCGGAGTTCGCGACGTCACCTCTTCCATCGTGCTCGAGACCGTCAAGCGCTCGCCCGTCATCCCACTGGAAGAACTGGCGCCGGAGTAGAAACTGTCGGTAGTCAGGGCGGGAGGCCTGCCAGCACAAAAGCCACGACACGATCGCAACGCTCCGCGCCGAAATCGAAGATCTCCGTGCTTTCGCCCTGCAGCCGGCGCGAGAGCTCGACACGAAGCAGCCGCTGGGCGCGGAACAACCGGGTGCGCACCGTGGTTGCGTTGACGCCGAGGCATTCCGCCGTCTCGCGCACATCCAGCCCCTCGACGGCCCGGAGTACGAACACGATGCGGAAGTTCTCGGGCAGAGCATCGATGGCGTGTTCCAGAAGCGCGCGCGCGTTGGCCGCCTCCAAGAACTGGTCCGCCGAGGGCGCATCTTCGACTGCGACTT
>DASTTJ010000040.1:0-16449 GCA_035760205.1 Steroidobacteraceae bacterium
ATCTGGTCGAAGACGCCACCGTCGCCGAAGTGTTCCTTCTGCGCCTTGCCCCAGCCGCCAAAGTCCTTGATCGACACGAGCTCGAGTTCCGGGAACAGCTCCGCGTGTTTCGCGGCCACTGCCGCATTGCGTGGACGGTAATAGTTGCGCGCGGCTATCTCCTGTCCTTCCGGTGAGTACAGGTACTTGAGATATTCCTCGGCGACCGTGCGCGTGCCCCTGCGCAACACCACTTTATCGACCACGGCCACCGATGGTTCGGCCAGGATGCTGATCGAGGGGATCACGATCTCGAACTTGTCAGGGCCCAGTTCCCGGGTGGCGAGCCAGGCTTCGTTCTCCCAGGAAATCGCCACGTCGCCGATGCCGCGTTGCGCGAACGTCGTCGTGGAACCGCGCGCGCCGGTATCCAGAACGGGCACGTTCCTGAAAACCTTGCGCACGAATTCCTTCGCCGTCGCATCGCTGCCGCCCGGCTGCTTCTTCGCCCAGGCCCAGGCTGCCAGGTAATTCCAGAGCGTGCCGCCCGAGGTCTTCGGGTTGGGCGTGATCACGCCGATACCGGGACGCACGAGATCACCCCAGTCCTTGATGTTTTTCGGGTTGCCCTTGCGCACCAGAAAAACAATTGTCGAGGTGTAGGGTGCGCTGCGATCCGGCAGACGCTGCTCCCAGTTCACCGGCAACAGCTTTCCGTTGGTGGCGATCGCGTCGATGTCGGCCGCGAGCGCCAGCGTGACGACGTCGGCGGCGAGCCCGTCGATGACCGAGCGCGCCTGTCGGCCCGAGCCTCCGTGAGACTGATTGATCCTGACCGTGTCACCGGTTTTCTTCTTCCAGTACTCGGCGAACGACTTGTTGAAGTCGGAGTAGAACTCGCGTGTCGGGTCGTACGACACATTGAGCAGTGTGACCTCGGCGGCCTGCGCCACCGCGGCGGTTCCGCCGACGAACACCGATGTGGTGAGCGCGATCAGCAGCTGGCGTTTCCTGACTGAGATCGGTGGTGCCGCCGGTGGTCGACTGCGCGTGCACCGCAACGCCAGAGGCAGCAGCGCGGCGATGGACGCGCCCGCTGCTGCTCGTCGGATATTCACTCTCGTTCTCCTGGATTCGTGTTGCCACAAGGCCAGGAGAGCGTACGAAGACGCGGGTTATGCGGTCAGTCGAGCCCCGGTGACGCTTCGGTTATTGCCCAGGGTCGTTTCAATGCTGGCGAAGTGCGGCGGCGTACTCGGCCAGCAAACGCGCCGCGCGGTGGTTGTCACCCAGCGGCACGACGCTTGCGCCCGCACCCAGGGCGGCAAACAGAAGCTTGAGATCGTTTATCAGCGAGAGGCGCGGGCTGCGCTCCTGGCTCGGTGTGGCGGCGCCGGGAATGTGGTTCGAGGTGTTCATGGAAGCTCTCCGGTGATCAAGTTGCGATGGATACAACTTGCGCTACAGTGCCGCCACGAACAAACGCGCCTTCTGAAGCGCGCATAAGGAAAACTGACGTGACTGCCGCTTATGCCCGCCTGCCGCTCAATGCTTTGCGAGTTTTCGAGGCCGTGGCGTCGCGGCTGTCATTTGCGGACGCAGCCGAGGCCCTGCATGTGACGCCGGCGGCGGTCAGCCAGCAGGTCAAGTCGCTCGAGGACTATCTCCAGGTGCAGCTTTTCAAGCGTGCCGGAAGGCGTATCGAACTCACCGCAGAGGGACAGCAGTTGCTGCCCGGCGTGCGCCGGGGTCTGGACGAGCTCGAGGCGTCGATGCAGCACCTCAAGCAGCATCGCGCAGAAGGGCCATTGCAGATCACCTTGTTGTCCTCTTTTCTGCAGCGCTGGCTGCTGCCGCGCATCAGCACCTTCAACGACCTCGATACCGGCGTGGAGCTGCGTTTCCACACCGGTCGCGATCCTGTGGATTTTTCACGCTCGGAAATGCACGTGGCCATTCGCATGGGCCTCGGCCGATGGCCCGGCCTGCACGTGGAAAAACTGCTCGACGAATGGGTGATCCCGATTTCCTCGCCGGCTCTGCTCGCCAAATACGGCCCGGTTCCGCGCGGCGAGGATCTGCAGAACTTCCCGCTGCTCGGCAGCATGGATGAGCCCTGGCAGGCGTGGATCGAAAAGGGTCAGGAAGGCGAGTGGCTGGCGCGCGCACCCATCATCGACGATTCGGCAGGCGTGATCGCGGCCGCGGAAGAAGGCATCGGATTCGCGCTTGCACGTTGGTCGCTGGTGCAACGGTCGCTGGAGCAGGGGCGCGTGGTGCTGGCGGGCGATGCACTTCTGCCGTTCCGCTTTTCCTATTTCTTCGTCTGTCCCGAGCCCTATCTGGTCATGCCCAAGGTCAAGCGCTTTCGCGACTGGATCTTCGACATGGCCAAGAGTTTTCCGAAGCCGCACGACCTCTTCACGCGCGGCACGACCACTTCCGCAAAGAGCATCTCCCGGAAGGGATAGGCGCCGCCCCAAGAGGGGCGAATGTCCTTAAGTTTTGTTGATGCCGCATTCAGGCATCGCGTTTGTTAGTCGTGCGTACGGCGAGCACGATGCACACCTGTTCTTTACTACTGGAGTAACAGTCATGGGCATCGAGAAATTTGTTCGCAATGTGGGGTTCGCAATCGCAGCGGCCGTGGTGGTCTTCGGTCTGGCCGTCACCATCGAATATCAGCCCGTCATCAACGCGCTGGCACGTTGAACACGTGCCCGCGCAGGGAGGCAGCTTTTATGAGCGCCCAGACTTGCTTGTCGATGGTCAATCCCAGTTCCTGTGAAGCGCGCGACGTGATGCGCGCCAGCAATGTGGCCGTGCCGCCGATGTCGAGCTCGACGAGCACGGCGCGCCCCGCGTCCGGCGTCACCGAGACGACGCGCGCCGCGACTACGTTGCGCACCGAGAGTCCCGCGGGACGCTCGATTGCCACGATCACATCACGCGCCAACACCTGGATCTGGATTCGTTGATTCAGCGCGGCGCTGTCGAGTTCCACGCTGAGCTCGGCGTCGCCCACGCGCAGTACGGCAAGCCCGGTCGAATCGACACGTTCGATGTGTCCGGCCAGAACCGCGCCCACGGAGTCGGGACCCACGATGGCGCGCAGTTGCGGATCGCGGCTGACGGTGGCGATGTCCCCGTCGGCGACCGTGCGCCCCGCGTCGAGCAGCACCACGCGCGTGGCCAGTCGCAGCACTTCATCGAATTGATGGCTGACGTACACGATGGGAATGGCGAAGGCATCGCGCAACCGTTCGAAGTACGGCAACACGTCTTCGCGCCGCGCCTGATCGAGCGACGCCAGCGGTTCGTCGAGCAGCAGCAGCCGCGGCTGCGACAGCAATGCGCGCCCGAGCGCTACGCGCTGCTTTTCACCGCCCGACAATTCGTGCGGCCGGCGGTCGAGCAATTCGCCGAGGCCCAACAAGCCTGTCACATCGTCGAAGACCACGGGACGCACGTTGTTGCGTGCGACGCGGCGCGCGCCGTAGTCGAGATTGCCTCGCACCGACATATGTGGAAACAGCCGGGCGTCCTGGAAAACGACGCCGATGCGGCGATGTCGTGCATCGACGGACAGATGTCGCTCGCTGTCGAACAGGACGTCATCGCCCAGCACCACGCGGCCGGAGTCGGGCGTGAGGAGCCCGGCAATCAGCGAAATCAGCGTGGACTTGCCACAACCCGATCTGCCGAAAAGTGCGGTGACGCCGGGTGTTGGCGCGTGAAAGGCCGCCTCGAGCATGAAGGCTCCGCGGCGTTTCCGAAGCTCGACGCGCAGCATCAACGCCCCTGCCTGCGACGAAGCGCGCGGCTCAGCAGTTCGGCCACGAGAAGGCCGGCGAGTCCGAGCGACAACGAGATGAGGGCGAGGCGGGTGGCAAGTGTGTCGCCATCGGGAGTCTGAAGCGCCGTATACAGCGCCAGGGGCAGTGTGCGTGTCTCGCCGGGGATATTGGCAGCGAAGGTGATCACTGCGCCGAATTCACCCAGTCCCGCGGCGAATGCCGTGACAGCGCCGGCGAGGATGCCGGGAGCGATGAGCGGCAAGGTGATGGAGATGAACCTGTCGACGGGTCCCGCGCCAAGCGTGCGCGCGGCTTGTTCCAGGCCGCGGTCAACGTTTTCGAGCGAGATGCGGATGGCGCGCACCACCAACGGAAACGACATGACCGCGGTGGCGAGCGCGGCGCCGGTGCTGGTGAACGCGAGCCGGATGCCGAAAGAGTCGTTCAGCCAGCCACCGATGGGTCCGCGCACACCGAACAGCACCAGCAGTAGATAGCCGACGACCACCGGGGGCAACACCAGGGGCAGGTGTACGAAAGCGTCGAACAGTGTGCGCCCGGCGAACCGCGTGCGCGTGAGCAGCCAGGCGACCAGGATGGCGAACGGCAGGTTGAACGCGACGCTACGCGCCGCCACGGAAAGACTGAGCCAAAGCGCCTCGGATTCCGCAGGTGACAACATCGGTGGTCTTAGGTGCCTTCGGGATTGACTTGGGCGCCACGGCCCGCCAGCGCCTGGGCGCGCTCGCGCGGGACGCCGAGACTGCGCAACGCGTACTCGAGCATGCCACGGGCGAGTTCGCGCTCGCCCATGACCACTCGCCCGGCGCCGAGCGCCTCGAGCGTCTTGAACTCGCTTTCCGAGTGCGTGCGGACCACGACGTCGACTAGAGGATTCAACTGGCGCGCCACTTCGACGATGCGCCGCGCGAGGAAGCTGTCGGGCGTGGCCACCACGAGCAGCCTTGCAGTGGCGATGCCGGCGGCAGTGAGGATTCCGGGCGCGGCAGCATCGCCTTCGATGGTCGGAACTTCCTGCAATTGCGCGGCGCTCAACATCAGGTGATCGCGTTCGATGACTGCGAACGCGAGGCCTTGTTCCTTGAGAACGGGCCCGATGGCGCCACCGACGCGTCCGTAGCCGACAAGAATCGCGTGATTGCTGAGTCCGGTAGTGCTGCTGACGGGATTGCGATGTTTGTCCGCGCCTGGTCGTTCCAGAAACTGCAATAACCACGGATGCGACTCGATCCATCGGCTGAGCGGTGCGATGCCCGCGAACGTGAGGGGATTGAGCGCGATGGAGAGCAGGGCGCCTGCGAGGATGAGATCGCGTCCGTCCGGCGGCAGCAGTCCGACGGCCGCGCCGAGGCCCGCGAGAATGAAAGAGAACTCGCCGATCTGCGCCAGGCTCGCCGATACGGTGAGCGCGGTTCGCACGGGATGACGGAACGCGAGAACGATGATGAACGCCGCGAGCGACTTGCCGACCATGATGATGGCCAGCACCGAAAGTACAGCGAGCGGTTCGCGCACCAGCACGGCGGGATCGAACAACATGCCCACCGACACGAAGAACAGCACGGCGAACGCGTCCTTGAGCGGTAGTGAATCGTTGCCGGCCTGGTGGGCGAGCTCCGACTCGGAAAGGATGACGCCGGCGAAAAAAGCGCCCAGAGCGAACGACACGCCGAACAAGGCCGCCGAGCCGTAGGCTATGCCGAGCGCGATGGCGAGCACGCACAGCGTGAACAATTCGCGCGAAGCGGTGCGCGACACGCGCTTGAGCAGCCACGGCACCACGCGCGTACCGACCACGAGAGCGAGCACGACGAAACCCACGACCTTGGCCAGCGTGAACGCGAGCGCAAGCCAGGTATTTCCCGAGCCGGCATGCGCATTCACCTTGCTGGAGTCGCCTCCCAACGAGTCCGCGAGCGCCGGCAACAGGACCAGCGCCAGCACCATCGCCAGGTCTTCGACGATCAGCCAGCCGACCGCGATCTTGCCTTCCGAGGATTGCAACGCGTTGCGTTCTTCGAGCGCCCGCAGCAGCACTACGGTGCTGGCCACCGACAACGACAATCCGAACACCAGGCCGGTGCCGAAACTCCAGCCGAGCAGGTGCGCCAGGCCGGCGCCGATGGCCGTGGCGGTGACGATCTGCGCGACCGCGCCGGGCAGCGCGATGTAGCGCACCGACATCAGGTCCTTGATCGAAAAATGCAGGCCGACGCCGAACATCAGCAGTATCACGCCGATTTCCGCGAGCTGGTTCGCGAGGCCGGAATCCGCCACGAACCCCGGTGTGAACGGCCCGACGCAGATGCCGGCGATGAGGTACCCGACGATCGGCGACACCTTGAGAATGTTGGCCACCAGACCGAACGCCAATGCAAGCACGAAGCCGACCGCTAATAGTGCAATGAGAGAAGTTTCGTGTAGTTCCGCGGGCATACGCGCGAGGGTACCCGAAAATTCGTAAATTGCGGCGCAGCGGAGCCTAGAATGCGCGCCTTCTCTATGAAGGTGAAAGCTCCTCTCGGTCCCGCATTCATTGGCGCCATCGGCGTGGTGTTCGGCGACATCGGTACCAGCCCTCTCTACGCGTTCAAGGAATCACTGGCCGCCGCGGGATTTGCGCCCGGCGACACATCCACGGTGTTAGGACTGCTCTCGCTGATTTTCTGGAGCCTCGCCATCGTCGTGAGCGTCAAGTACCTCGCGGTGATCATGCGTGCCGACAATCATGGTGAAGGCGGCATCCTCTCGCTCGTGGCGCTGCTGCAGCAGCGCTTCGGCACGGCGGAACCGTGGGCGCGACGCGCCGTGGCGCTCGGCGTGCTGGGCGCGGCGCTGTTTTACTGCGATGCGCTGATCACTCCGGCCATCTCTGTCTTGAGCGCCGTCGAAGGCCTGGAGATATTGAATCCTGATCTGTCGCGCGCCGTGATCCCGGTGACGCTCGGCGTCATCGTGGTGTTGTTCGCGATCCAGCGGCGCGGCACCGAGCGAGTAGGCCGCATGTTCGGGCCCATCATGATTCTCTGGTTCGTGGCGCTGGCGATTCTCGGCGCAATGGAAATCGTGCGCGCGCCGCAGGTGCTGCTGGCCGCGAATCCGTGGTATGCGCTGCAATTGCTCATCGCGCATCCGGGGCTGTCGCTGGTCATTCTCGGCGCGGTATTCCTGGTCGTTACTGGCGCCGAAGCGTTGTACGCGGACATGGGGCATTTCGGCCGCAAGCCCGTCGCGATCGCGTGGCTTACACTCGTGTGGCCGGCGCTGCTCATCAACTATTTCGGTCAAGGCGCGCTGCTGATGCAATCGGCGACGCCGATTGCCAATCCTTTCTATGCGCTTGCCCCGCAGGCTCTGCTGCCGGTGCTGGTGCTGCTCTCCACGGCCGCCACGGTCATCGCCTCGCAGGCCACCATCTCGGGCGCGTTCTCCGTCACCCGCGAAGCCGTGCAGCTCGACCTGTTGCCACGGGTGCGTGTTCTGCAGACTTCGGCGGCGGCACATGGGCAGATCTACGTTCCGGCCGCGAACCTGTTCATGCTCGTCGCGGTGGTGCTGTTCGTCATCGGTTTTGGCAGCTCCAGCGCGCTGTCGGCCGCGTACGGCGCCTCGGTGGTGGGGACCATGCTGATCACTACTTTGTTAGGGGCGCTGGTCGCAGGTTCGCTGTGGAACTGGCCGGTATGGCGTGTTGCCACGTTGTTCGGCCTCATGCTCCTGGTCGACCTGGCATTCGTCGCGGGCAACGCTACCAAGATCGCCAGCGGTGGCTGGGTGCCGCTGTTGCTGGCGAGCCTGATGTTCGCCATGTTCGTCACCTGGCGCGATGGCCGACTGCGGCTGCGCGCTGAACTGGAAGAGCGGGCTGTGCCCGCTAAACGACTGGGCGAATTGCTCGCGCCGACAGCGAAGGTGCCGGGCACCGCGGTGTTTCTCGTCAGTCATTCCGGATTCGTGCCCACCGCGCTGTTACGCAACCTCGAACACAACAAGGTGCACCACGAGCAGATCGTCATTCTGCACGTCGAGATTCAGCGTGTGCCGCGCACTGACCCGATGTGCCGCGTACTGATCGAGGAGATGATTCCCGGTGTATATGACGTGCGCGCGCGTTTTGGCTTCATGGAGACACCCGACGTGGGCGAGGCGTTGCGCAACGCGCGCCGCCAGGGACTCAAGGTGTTCGCCGAGGATTCTTCGTTCTTTCTCGGCTGGCATCTGGTTCGGGCGCGGCCGCGGCCGGGGTTTCCCGGGCTAAAGTCCCGCGCATTCGCATTCCTGCAGAGACGCAGCGCGCAGGCGGCGGAGTTCTTCCACATGCCCACGCGCGGCGTCGTGGTCCTCGCCACCGAGATCGAGATTTAACAAGACAATTTTCGCAGGTACGCGTTGACGTCACGCGCCATCGGGTGTCCGACAGCCAGCGCAAAAAAGTCCCGCGAGCCACACTGGCCTTTCCGGCCGTGCGGCTAGTCAGAAACCGCCTTGACAACGTTGTCCAAACTACCCGACTGCGGTGCACCCGAGTTGTGCGCGGCCCAAATACGGGCCTAACATCGCCCCGCTCGCACTGGATGCGGGCAATCAAGGGGGACTTGTATGGACGCAGGTTATCTTCCGCGGCAGATTTCGCCGCGCACCCGGCACGCGGCTCCGCACACGGAGATTCCGCCTTAGCTCCTTCGCGAATCGACTGAAGAATCAACTGGAAGATTCGAACGATTACGAGGGAACAGTCATGAGGATCGATTTACTTCGAGCGACAGGTCTTTGCGTTCTGGCGTTCTTCGCTACCGGCGTCTCGGCGCACGGTTTGATGCAGGACCCGCCCGCGCGCAACTGGTTCTGCGGCGCAGTCACCAAGCCTGACCATGTGGCTAACGGCACGGCGCAATACCCCGTCTGCGGCAATGCTTTCACCGCACCCGGCGTTCCTTTCGAGGCGGGCTACAGCTTCATGAGCGTGCTCACTCATACGACGGGCCGCGCGGGAGTGGGTCCGCGTACCAATGTCTGCGGCTTCAATTCCGAAACCTGGAATGGCGCTGCGACGGTGTGGGACCAGCCCATCGACTGGCCGACGGTTCCGATGACTTCAGGACCGCGGACCTTCACCTGGAACATTTCCTGGGGTCCGCACTTCGATGACACGCAGGAGTTCCGCTACTGGATCACGAAGCCGGGCTTCGTGTGGCAGACCGGACGCGCCCTGTCGTTCAGTGAATTCGAGGACCTGCCGTTCTGCACGCTCACGTACAGCGATGCGAACCCGAACGCCAATCCCGATGTCATTCCGAACAAGGCGAACCAGTCTTTCGCGACGCGATGCACGGTGCCGGCGCGCAGCGGACGGCATGTCATCTACGGCGAGTGGGGCCGCAATCACTTCACCTATGAGCGCTTCCACGGTTGCGTCGATGCTGCGTTCTCGGGCTCGCCGCCGCCGACCGTCACCGCCAACATCGCGCTGAACCCGGACGTCACCACGTTCACCGGTTCTGGATCGATTGCGCTCAACGGCAGTGCCTCGGTCGGCAGCAACCTCGCTTACACCTGGAGCGTGGATTCCGAGAATCCGTCGCTGTACTCCATCACCAATCCGATGTCCGCACAGGCGACGCTGAACCTGGGCGTGCCTGCGGCCTCGGGCAACGTGACGGTGAATCTGCTCGTGACCAGTGGCAATGCCTCGGATTCCGAAGCGCGGACCATCCTTCACCAGCCGGCGGTCTCCAATCAGTGGTTCGACCTCGGCGCGCTGACCGTGGATCCGCGGACACTCGTCGTGGGCGATCGGGTCAATGTGCGCACCGTGTCGAGCACCGGCCAGGATGCATTCTGGCCAACGACCCCGATCACCATCACCGCGGCGAATACCGGCGCCACTCAATGGCCAGTGACGCTCGGGAACGCAGTCAATGCGCTCAATGGCAACGTGCGCATCGGTGTGTTGAATGCGCAGAACCAGGTTGTGCCGCAGGCCAACTCGACGTCGAACCGCGTGTACTCACTGACTTCGGCGAGTCTCGCGAGCGCGTTTCTGCAGATCGTGCCGGGCAACGTGCCGACCGCCCCGACGGGCCTCGCAGCGACCGCCGGCAACGCGCAGGTCGGGCTCACGTGGACCGCGGCCAGCGGGGCTGCGGGCTATAACGTGAAGCGCTCGACCACGAACGGCGGGCCGTACAGCAATGTCGCGACCAATGTCACGGGGACCTCGTACACCAACACCGGCCTGACCAACGGCACGACTTACTACTACGTCGTGACCGCGGTGAACGCCAGCGGCGAGAGCCCGGTATCGACGCAGGCCAGCGCACAACCGACGGCGCCCACCGGCGATACCGGTGGCGTGACAGTTACGCGTGCCGTGACGGCGAACTCACCCTGGTACAACGAGCTGCACGTGCGGCTGGCGAACACCAGCCCGATCACCGCGCTGACGATCACGGTAGTCGTGCAGCGTACGACGGGTGTGAGCCACAGCGGGCAGTACAACACCGTCGGCGGACAGCTCTCGCAGAGCAACTCGAGCACCGCGTCGGCCGTGACGTACACCTGGACGTTGAACGCCGGCCAGACGTTGAACGCCGCCACGATGCGCACTTTCGCGGCGCAGCTCGGCGGGACGGGAACCGTGCACCCGGTGACCGGTGACATCTGGACCGTGAACTACACCACGGGCGGAGTCGCGCGCTCGCAGACCGGAGGTTTCTGAGCGCGAGAGTAGATAGAGCACGGACAGACGGCGTTCACCGCAGCGGTGAACGCCGTCGGCTTTCAAACCTAGGAGATGGAATTCATGAGGATCACGAGACACCGCCTCGGGTGGGCAGCTGCGGCTGCCTGCCTCTGGGCGCTAGCGACAGGCGTCGCATCGGCGCAAACCCCTTCCTGTCAGGTCACCTACACAAAGTCCTGGGAAGGCGGCAATGGCTTCGGCGCCAACGTCGTCATCGCCAACAACGGTCCAGCCATCACCAATGGCTGGACACTGGTCTTCAATTTTCCGAACGGACAGCGATTGCAGAATGGCTGGCCGGTCTCCTTCACCCATCCTGCGGGCAGCCCGACTCTTACTATCGCGAGCAATGCCGCGTGGAACCAGAGCATCGGCAGCGGTAGCAGTTTCACCGTCGGTTTCAACGGCACCTTCAGCGGCGCCAACAACTCGCCGACGGCGTTCACGCTCAACGGCACGGCCTGCAACGGTGGTACGACGCCGCCCGTCAATACACCGCCCAGCGTCAGCCTGACGAGCCCCACCAGCGGACAGCAGATTGCGAATGGCGCGACGATCCCTCTCGCGGCCACCGCCAGTGACAATGGCTCGGTCAGCCGGGTGGAATTCCGCGTCAACGGCAACCTCGTCAACACCGACACCACCGCGCCATACAGCTTCACCAACCCGGCTCTCGCCGCCGGGAGTCATACGGCTCAGGCGACTGCATTCGACAACGCCACTCCGCCGCTGTCGACGTCCACGGCATTGATCCCCTTCACCGTGCTGGCAGCGCCCATGGGCGCGTCCATCGTCGTGAATCCTGCCACCCTCAGCATCGCGGGCGGCACCACGGGCACCTCGAACGTGCGGCTGTCGGCTGCGCCTTCGGCCAACGTGGTAGTTACCCTGACGCGCAGCGGCAGCACGGTCATCACTTCGAGCCCTGGCACGGTCACGCTGACCACCGGCAACTGGTCCACGGGCGTCAACGTGACGTTCACGGCCGCGGCGGGCACGACGGCAGCTACTTCCACCTTCGCCGCGGCGGCGCCTAACTACACCGGCGCATCCATCACCGTGAACCGCACTTCGTCCAACCCGAATCCGGGTCGCGTTGACAACCCGTACTCGGGCGCGGGCGTTTACAACAATCCAATCTGGCGCGCAAACGCGGTGGCCGGTGGCGGCAGCGCCATCGCCAACCAGCCGACGGCGGTGTGGATGGATCGCATCAGTGCCATCGCCGGCAACAACAGCGGCAGCACGGGCGCGTGGGGCCTGGTGCAGCACCTGAACGAAGCGGTGACGCAGGACGCGGCCAACGGCTCGACGCCGCTGGTGTTTCAGCTCGTGATCTACAACCTTCCGGGCCGGGATTGCGCGGCGCTCGCCAGCAACGGCGAGCTCGGACCCAACGACCTGCCGCGGTACAAGGCCGAGTACATCGACGTGATCGCCGCAATCCTGCGCCGGCCGGAATACACCTCGCTGCGCATTGCCACCATTGTCGAGATTGATTCCCTTCCCAACCTGGTCACCAACGTCACGAGCCGGCCCACGGGTACCGCGCAGTGCGACACGATGCTCCAGAACCGCGGCTACGTGGACGGCGTAGGTTACGCGCTGGCTCAACTCGGCGCGGTTGCCAACGTCTACAACTACATCGACGCCGGACATCACGGCTGGTTGGGTTGGGACACCAACTTCGCGCCGTCCGTGCAGATGATGCTGCAGGCGGCTACGGCCTCCGGTGCCACGGTGAACAACGTAGTGGGCTTCATCACCAACACCGCCAACACTTCGGCGTTGCAGGAGCCGTACATCACGGTGGATTCGACCACGCGGCCGTCGACCTGGATCGACTGGAACCAGTTCAACGACGAACTGACCTACGCCCAGGCGTTCCGCAACCAGGCGGTGAGCGCGGGCTTCCCGTCGAACATCGGCATGCTCATCGACACCTCGCGCAATGGCTGGGGTGGTGCGGCACGGCCGACGGGTCCGTCGACGCTGGCGGACCTCAACGCGCGCATCAACGCTTCACGCATCGACCGCCGCATCCACAAGGGCAACTGGTGCAATCCGAGCGGTGCCGGCATCGGCGAACGTCCGCGCGCGACACCGGCGACAGGCATCGACGCCTATGTGTGGGTGAAGCCGCCCGGCGAATCGGATGGTTCCAGCAGCCTCATTCCAAACGATGAGGGCAAGGGCTTCGATCGCATGTGCGATCCGACCTACGGTGGCAATCCGCGCAACAACGGCAACATGACCGGAGCGCTGCCGAACGCGCCGCTCTCGGGACACTGGTTCCAGGCGCAGTTCCAGCAGTTGTTGCAGAACGCCTATCCACCGTTGTAGGCGCGAGTCGGTTTCGAGGCGTGCGGTTCAGCGACCCTCCCAGCTGAACCGCACGCCTTGGCGGGTAGCAGCGTCCGCAAAGGATTTGCTGGCGTCTGCTACCCGACTTTCAATCTCTCCAAAGGAGCGGTTCCCTGGGGAACCGCTCCCTCTGGGGCCAGCTCCCCAGAGGAATCTTTGGTATCGATGCCGGGTCTCCTGATCGGCAGGGCGGCGGCGGGTGGCAGAATCCGCTCCGCGCGCGAAATAACGCATCGGAAGTACCGGTCTCATACGTACTACTCTCTGCGTTGATACCTCAGGAGCCCTCATGCCGCGAATCATGTCCCTTGCGCTTTTGGCCTGTGCGCTGAGCGTCAACGCCTGCGGCTCGGAAGAGGCAGTCAGGATTCCGGCGCCGGCGTTCGATCAGCCCCTGGTTGCGAAGACGAGCGCCGCCGCCAACCTGCAGACCGCCGTGGTCGCTGGCGGCTGCTTCTGGGGAGTTCAGGGGGTCTATCAACACCTGAAGGGCGTGAAGAGCGCGCTCTCTGGTTATGCCGGTGGCGATCCCTCGCGTGCGGACTACAAATCGGTGAGCGCGGGAATTTCGGGCCACGCGGAGTCCGTGGAGATCGTGTACGACCCAGCGCAGGTCACTTACGGCCAGATCCTGCAGGTGTTCTTTTCAGTGGCGCATGACCCCACGCAGTTGAACCGCCAGGGCCCTGACAGGGGTACGCAGTATCGCTCGGCCATCTTCTACACCAGTGACACCCAGAAGAAGATTGCCGAGGCGTATATCGCGCAGCTCGACAAGGCCGGTGTTTATCGGATTCCGATCGTCACGCGCGTCGATTCATTGAAACGTTTCTACGTAGCGGAAGGTTATCACCAGGATTATCTGATCAATCATCCATCGGATCCCTACATCGTTATCAACGACCTGCCGAAGGTGCGCAATTTTCAAAGCATGCTGCCGACGCTGTACGTCGCGAAACCGGTGACGGTCAGTGCGTCGAAACACAAGGGATCACCGCAGGCTTCCAGCGCCGCGCCGACCGCCCCCGTGGGTAGCGGCGCCATGATGATGGCGGCGGCGGCGGACAAACCCGCGGAAGGCGGCGCGATGATGTCGGCCCACGGCGCCAGCGGGCCTTCGAAAACCGAAGGGCCGCTGCCACCGCTGGTAGGCGCGACCGGCTGGCTCAACAGCAAGCCGCTTACACCCGAGAGCCTGCGCGGCAAAGTCGTCGTCGTCGATTTCTGGGCGTACTCGTGCATCAACTGCCTGCGCACGATGCCCTACGTCAATGCCTGGTATCGCCACTACAAGGATTCGGGTCTGGTCGTGCTCGGCGTGCATTCGCCCGAGTTCGTGTTCGAGAAGGACATCGAGAACGTGCGCGCGGCAGTGAAGAAGTTCGACATCCAGTATCCCGTCGCGCTCGACAGCAATCTTGCAATCTGGAAGGCCTTCAACAACCGGTTCTGGCCCGCGCACTATTTCGTCGATGCGAAGGGCCAGATTCGCGGGCATCATTTCGGCGAGGGAAAATACGCGAGATCGGAGCGTGAGATCCGCCGGCTGCTGACTGAAGCGGGTGCGAAGAATCTGCCGGAGCCGCTCGACGATGCGGCGGGCGAGGGTGTTGCTGCGCCGGCCGACATCGCGAGCGTGGCGTCGCCCGAGACCTATGTAGGTTACGCCCGCGCGGAGAACTTCGTCTCGCCGGGCGCATTCGCGCGCGATGCAAAGAAGAGTTATTCGATCCCTCAGTCGCTCTCGCTGAATCAGTGGGCGCTCGGTGGTTCCTGGCAGGTGGCGCGTGAACACGCGAGGCTTGGCGACGCACCGGGACGCATCGCATTTCGCTTCAAGGCGCGCGACCTTCATCTCGTGCTGGGCCCGGCAACATCGGGCAAGCCGGTACGTTTTCGCGTCACTCTCGGCGGCGCGTCGCCCATGAAGGATGCCGGCATGGATGTGGATGCCAACGGCAACGGAGTGGTGAGAGAGCACCGGCTCTATCAGCTCATTCGCGAAAAGGGGGCAGTGACCGAGCAGGAATTCGTCATCGAGTTCCTCGACCCCGGTGTCGACGCCTATGCATTCACGTTCGGTTGAAGTTGCGCGGAGGAGTTTATGGACGAAGCAATGAAATCACGCCGCGGATTCCTGCTGGGTGTGCTGGTGTCGCCCGTCGCGCTGGCCGTCGCCGCCTGCGCGCGCGCTGCCGAAAAGCCGAAGCCGGCTGCCGTTGAGATCGAGAATTTCTCGGCTGCAGGCAAGAGTCTCGGCAGGACCACCGTGGCGCGCGTGGTCAAGTCCGACGATGAATGGCGCAAACAACTCTCGGCGGACTCCTATGGCGTGACGCGCAAGGCCGGAACCGAAAGGCCGTTCAGCGGCAAATTCAACACGAATCATGGCGATGGCCTGTATCGCTGCATCTGCTGCGAAACCGCGTTGTTCGATTCGCGCACCAAGTTCGAGTCCGGCACGGGTTGGCCCAGCTTCTGGAAGCCGATATCGAGCGCCAATGTCATAGAGCATGGCTACAGCGCCATCACCCGCGGCACCGAAGTGAACTGCAAGCTCTGCGATGCGCATCTCGGCCATGTGTTCGACGATGGGCCGGATCCCACGGGGCTGCGTTATTGCATGAACTCCGTCGCGCTCAACTTCGTGGAGAGGAGCAAAGGGTGAGGGAGAGCGGTTACTTCCCCGGCAGCGCGTACGACAGATAGACACCCCCGCCCGAGCCTGAACGCTCCTTGCCGCCGCTGGCGAAGATCGTCACGAACTGGCGACCGTCTACCTGGTAGGTAATAGGGGTGGCGTCGGCGGACCAGGGCATCACGGTTTCCCACAGTAGTTTGCCGTTCGCCTTGTCGAAGGCGCGCAACTTGCGGTCGTGGATCGTGGCGCCGATGAACAGCAGGCCGCCGGAGGTGACCAGCGGTCCGCCGTAGTTTTCGCTGCCCGTTCCCCGAATGCCCTGCGCCGCGAGTTCGGGAAATTCGCCGAAAGGGATGCTCCAGGCAACCTTTCCGGTGGCGAGTTCGATGGCGCTCAGCGTGCCCCAGGGCATGCCTATCGCGGGGTAACCGTCCGGGTCGAGCCAGCGGCGATATCCCGTGAATCGAAACGCCTGGTTGATGGGCGAGGTGTCGGGCGTTCCAGCCGGGATGTCGCGGCCTTCGTTGAGGAACTTGTCGATCGCATACATCGCTTCCTTCTGGATGTGAGGAAACGCTGGCATGCGGCCGCCACCCTTGCGGACGCGCTCCGCGAATTGCTCCCCCGTCATGCGCGCAGCGAAGTCCACGAGCGCTGGAAACTGCGGCGGAGAACCTTGCCCGTTGTCGCCATGACAGGCGGCACAGTCTCGCAGGTAGATGGACTTGCCGGTGCTGCGGCCCGTGTCATTGGGCGCGAGCGAGCCGAGCCACGCCATTTCGTTGGAGTTCACGTACAGCAGGCCACTGTCGGCATCGTATGCGGGGCCGCCCCATTCGGCGCCGCCGTCGAAGCCCGGATAGATTGTAGTGTCGATTCCCACGCCGAGCGGCTTGAACGGGCCG